>JALXCB010000171.1 GCA_026991225.1 Anaerolineae bacterium
CTCCTCCCACCGAACCAGTCCCTATGCCCACGCGAACCCCCACACCTTCCCCCACCTGGTGGCGGCCCCAGCCTGGCCTGCGCTGGCAATGGCAACTTTCGGGCAAGCTGAACCTGGACCTGCAGGTGGATGCGATAGATATTGACCTGCAGGTGGGCAAGTCGGTAGTGGATTACTACCACGGCCAGGGAACGAAAGTCATCTGCTACATCAGCGTCGGCTCCTACGAAAACTGGCGGCCCGACGCCGACCAATTCCCTCCAGAAGTCATTGGCAAGGATTACGAAGGCTGGAGCGGAGAGAAATGGCTGGATATCCGCCGCATCGACCTCCTCGCGCCCATCATGCTGACCCGTTTGGACCTGTGCGCAGAAAAGGGCTTCGACGCAGTGGAGCCCGACAATATGGACATCCACCAGGAAGACACGGGCTTCCCCCTCACCTACGAAGACCAGTTGCGCTATGTGCAATGGCTGGCCGAAGAAGCCCACCAGCGGGGGTTGGCCATCGGCCAGAAAAACGCGCCCGATATGACCCGCGACCTGGTGAACGTGTTGGATTTCGCCATCCTGGAAGACGCGTTTTGCTATGGCTGGGCTCAGGAACTGAAACCCTACACCGATGCGGGCAAGGCCGTCTTCGACGCGGAATACACCGATCTGCCGGGGGACTTCCAAAAAGCCTGTCGCGAATCGCAGAAACTCCGCTTCAGCACCATCCTCAAACACCGTAACCTGGACGCCTGGGTGCAATTCTGTGAAGAATGAATCAAAGTGATCAGTAATCAGTGATGGCTTTCCTGAAAAAAGGCCACGAAGGAGCGAAGGGGCAAATATAGGATTTTCTTCGTCTCTTCATTCCTTCGGGCCTTCGTGGCAAGACGTTTTGCGGGATACCTGTATAGTTACAAAAAGACCAGCATTCAATATCATTCCACTCCCACTCCCACCCCACTCCCAAACCATGTACGACCTTCTGGTTGCTGGTGAGATCAACCCCGACCTCATCCTCTCGGGCGACGTCAGCCCTGCGTTCGGCCAGGCTGAAAAACTGGTGGAGGACGCCACCCTGACCGTGGGCTCCTCGTCGGTCATTGTCGCTTGCGGTGCGGCCCGTCTGGGCCTGCGAGTGACGTTCATCGGCCTCTGCGGTGATGATCTGTTCGGGCGATTCATGCTGGCCGAGATGCAGCGCCGCGGGGTGGACACAAGTCATGTCATCGTGCGGAAGGATGGCCGCACGGGCCTCAGCGTCATCCTCAGCCGGGGTGACGACCGGGCCATCCTCACCTTCCCTGGTCTTATCTCCGCCCTGCGAGGGGATGACATCCCAGACGCATTGCTGGCCCGAAGCCGCCATCTCCACATCGCCTCCTACTTCCTGCAGACCGCACTCCAGCCCGACCTGCCCGCACTCTTTCAGCGCGCCCATACCCTGGGCCTCACCACCTCCCTGGACCCCAACTACGATCCCTCCGGTCGCTGGGACGGCTTCGACCAGCTCCTCCCCCACACCGATATCCTCCTCCCCAACGAGCAAGAAGCCCTGGCCCTGACCCAGGCGCCTTCGGTGGAGGACGCGGCCCGGCGTCTGGCCCGTCGCGCGGGGCTGATCGCGGTCAAACTGGGCGCTGCGGGCGCGTTGGCCGCCCGCGGCGACGAGCTGGTCCGGGCGCCTGCCATGCCCGTGCAGGTGGCCGACGCCGTAGGCGCGGGGGATAGCTTCGATGCGGGCTTTCTTTACGGCTTCTTGCATGGCTGGCCCCTGCCCAAAACCCTGCGCCTGGCAGCGGTCTGCGGCGCGCTTTCCACCCGCCAAGCGGGCGGCGTCGCAGCCCAACCCACGCTAGAAGAGGCCCTGGCGCACATGGAAGCCGCGAACGCCGCATCGGAAGTTGAAATTCGCCGCAGATAGCGCGGATGAAGCAGATCTTCGCGGATTTTCTCCGTAAAAATCCGTGTTGATCCGTCGCATCAGCGGCATCCGCGGCGAATTGGAACGCCCGTCATCCATAATATCGCATTGAATCGGCGATAAGTCCATAACAGGCTCTACCCAAATGACCATCCTTCTGGATAACATCCTTCTCGCCCAAAAACAAGGCGAGGCCCGCGGCCTCCCCTCCATCTGCTCCGCCCATCCCTGGGTGCTGAAAGCCGCCATGCGCTCAGGCGCGGCCCATCTCCTCATCGAATCCACCTGCAACCAGGTTAACCAGCACGGCGGCTACACGGGCATGACTCCCGCAGCCTTCGCTGCCTACGTGCAGGACCTGGCCCGGGAGAACGGGTATCCCCCCGACCGCATCCTCCTGGGCGGCGACCACCTGGGCCCCAACGTCTGGCAACACGAGCCCGCGGCCAGCGCCATGGCCAAGGCTGAGCAACTGGTGCGGGATTACGTGGACGCAGGGTACAGCAAAATCCACCTGGATTGCAGCATGAAGCTGGGCGATGACCCCGAAGGCCCGTTGAATGTCGAGGTCGCGGCCCAACGCGCGGCGCGGCTGGCCCGCGCGGCAGAAGAGGCTGCAGCCCGGATCGGGCGCAACCAGGCCCTGCGCTACGTCATCGGCACCGAAGTGCCCGTACCCGGCGGCGCCACCGAACATGAGGGAGGCGTGGCCGTCACCCATCCAGCCGACGCGCGCCAGACCATCGAGGCGACGCGGGACGCTTTTCGGCGTCTGGGCCTGGATGAGGCGTGGGAGCGGGTGGCGGCGCTGGTGGTGCAGCCGGGCGTGGAATTCGGCGACGACTTCATCCTGGACTACGACCCTGCCGCGGCCGCGGACCTGGCCCGCTTCATCGAACCCTATCCCTTCGTCTACGAAGCTCACTCCACCGACTATCAGACCCCCGAGGCCCTGGCCGCCTTGGTGCGGGACCACTTCGCCATCCTCAAGGTCGGCCCTGCCCTCACCTTCGCCTTCCGCGAGGGCGTCTTCGCCCTGGCCATGATGGAAGATGAACTCATCCCGGTGGACCGGCGCTCTCGAATCATCCAGGTTTTGGATGAGGTCATGGTGGCTCATCCCCGATACTGGCAGACGTACTACCAGGGCGACGCACATACCCAGTCCCTCAAGCGCAAATACAGCTTCAGCGACCGCATCCGCTACTACTGGCCTCAACCCCAGGTGCAGCGGGCTCTGAGGGTGCTTTTTAGCAATCTGGCCCAGACCGCCATCCCGCTGGGATTGATCAGCCAGTTTTTGCCGCTGCAATTCGCGAAAATCCGGCAGGGCCGCCTGCAACCAAAGTCGGAGGCCATGCTGCTAGATAAAATCCTGGATGCGCTGCGTGTGTATTTTGACGCGTGTCAAGTTGACGCAAATTCTTAGACAGTA
>JALXCB010000172.1 GCA_026991225.1 Anaerolineae bacterium
CCGCCTCCCCCCACCCCCACGCCCACGCCGCCTCGATAGCGTTCGCCTGGCGGATTTATCGCTTCGTCTCCCCTGATGCAGTCACAACAGGCTTCCGCGCAAACATCTCTGATTTTCGTCCACAAGGGCGTGCTCTTCCTGAGCGCGCTCATCGCCATGTGGCTGACAGAGGCGCGCGCGGCGGCGGGTTTTTCCTGGATCCTGGGCGGGTATCTTCTGCTTTCCCTGATTCTGCTCCTGGCCCTCCAACGCTGGAAGCGCGGCCAGCGTTGGCTGCTTGCTTTCGATTATGCGCTGGATATGGGTCTGACGCTGGCCATCATCGGCTTCAGCGGCGGCTTTAGTTCGCCCTTCTGGATGCTGCTCCTGATCCAGGTGATCCTGCCTGCGTTCTATTTCCCCTGGCCCGCGTTCATCTGGTTCGGCGCTTTTCTCAGCGGGCCTCTTTACGCCATCACCCTGTGGGCGCAGAGCCAAAGCCTGGCCTTTCTGCGCGATCCCATCTTTCTCGTCCGCTACGCGCTCATCTTCGCCGGGGCTATTGCGGGCGCGCTGGCTGTGCAGCAACTCATCGAGGCCCAGGAGCGGGAAAAGCAATTGCGTAACACCCTGGCCACCCGCGAGGCGGACCTGGCCGCGCAGACGAAGCAGCTTCAGCGCACGGCCAGCGACCTGGGCGAGCGGGTGCTGCAACTGCGGGCCTTGCAGGAGGTGGCCCGCTCCCTCACGGTGACTCTGGATCTCAGGGAGACGAATCGGGCGTTGATCAAGCGCCTTTCCACCATTACCGACGCCCGACACGTGGCCCTCATGCTTCTCCATCCCGAAGAACGCGTGTTGCAGGGCTCCTGGCTGGATACGAAAACCCAGCCCCGCCGTCTCGTTCCCATCAGCCTGCACATTACCGAACAGGATATCAAAAGCCTGAGCATGGGCGTGCCCGTCTTCAGTCCGGTCAGCAAGGAGCTGGGCTTCGATCAGCTTCACGCGCTGTGGGGCGTGAAGTACTTCCTGTCCATGCCCCTGATGCTGCGCGGGGAGCCCATGGGCGCGCTCTATCTGGGAGACAACCGCCGCGATTTCGTGTCGGAACAGGAGCGCCAGTTCCTGGAATCTTTCGCCTATTTCGCATCCACCGCCATCGAGAACGCCCAGCTCTATCAGACCATCTCCGACAAAAAACAGGAGCTGGAGACCATCCTCTCGGGCATTGGCGATGGCGTGTTGGTGGTGGATAGCGACCTGCGTGTTTTGTTGATGAATCCTGTGGCCACGCGCATCTTCGACCTGCCCGCGCCCCCGCCCGATGGCGCCCTCCTGCCCGAACGCATCCGCCAGGAGCCCATCTACGAGCTTCTGGATGAGATTCGACGCTCGCCCGACGGCTCCCGTATGCAGGAGATCGAGCTGGCCCCGCGCGGCAGCGACCAGCTTCGCACCTATCAGGCCCTGGCCACGCCCCTGGTCGTGGGCAACGCGCTGCAGGGCATCGCCACGGTGCTGCGCGACATCACCACCCAAAAGGAGCTGGAGCGCATGAAGTCCAACTTCCTGTCGGTGGTGTCCCACGAATTGCGCACCCCCCTGCACGCCATCAAGGGCTTCGTGAATATCATCCTCATGGGCAAAACCGGCCCCATCACCGAGGTGCAGCGGGATTTTCTGGAGACGGTGCAGGAGCAGACCAACAATCTCGAGCGCCTCATCGCCGATCTGCTGGAGTTCTCGCGGCTGGAATCGGGCCGGGTGACGCTGCGGTTGCAGCCGGTGGATATCCCCGTGGTCATCGAAGCGGTGGTGGACAAGCTGGCGCTCAGCGCCCAATCCGCGGGCGTGACCCTCATCAACCACACGCCCGACGACATCGCCACCATCATGGCCGATCCCTGGCGTCTGGAGCAGGTGGTGACCAATCTCGTGGACAACGCCATCAAGTTCACGCCGTCCGGGGGCAGCGTCACTGTGGCGGCGGAGGATATCGGCGATTTTATCCAGGTGTCAGTCAGTGATACGGGCATCGGCATCCCCCACGAGCAGCAGGAGCGCATTTTCGACCGCTTCTATCAGGTGGACAGCGGCGCCAACCGGCAATACAAGGGCACGGGCCTGGGCCTGACCATCTGCCGCCACATCGTGGAGCACCACCGCGGGCGCATCTGGGTGGAGAGCGAGCCGGGCCAGGGCGCGACCTTCCATTTCACCGTGTACAAGCATCTGGAAGAGAGTGACATCGGGTCGCTTGACTTCACCACCTTGCCCCAGAAGGAATCAGCAGGCAGCGAGTCGTAGGTTGGGAGAAGACGTTGTAACGCGTGGTTAAGTCAACAGGGAGAGAGGAATGGAGGCCATAGGGGCAGGGGCAGAGAGCCAGAGGGCCAGAGGGCCAGAAGGCCAGAGGTCAGAGGCCAGAGGGCCAGAGGGCCAGAAGGCCAGAAAGCCAGAGGCCCAGAGGGCCAGAGGCCAGAAGGCCAGAAAGCCAGAAAGCCAGAAGGCCAGAAAGCCAGAAAGCCAGAAAGCCAGAGGCCCAGAGGGCCAGAGGTCAGAGGCCAGAAGGCCAGAGGGCCAGCGCCCCACCCTGAACACTGAAAACTGAACACTAAACACTCCCCCTCTCCCCCTAAACGCCCCATTGACAATTAGCCATTGACAATTAGCCATTGACCATTCCCCAAAGGAGCCTCCCATGAACCGCACGCATCTCCGCTTCCTCCCTCCCCTGCTGCTAGCCGCACTGCTGGCCCTCCTCCTGGCCGGGATGGCCGCGGCGGGCGGGCCGGGCGTCGGGCCCGCTGCCGTCCCCCGCCTCGCTCCCCCCGCGCCCGTCAACATCACCTTCGACAGCGACGTCCTCTCCGTGGCCGTCCAGGGCGATTATGCGTACGTGGGTTTGGAAAAAGCAGGCGTAGCCGTTCTTGACATTTCCGATCCCTTTCACCCCATTATCATAAGCACCTTCGATGATCCCGATCCTTCCGGGCTGAATTATGTGGATGAGCTCATTCCCAATGGGGATATCCTGGTCATTCCCTATGGCTCTGTCTTTTACGTTGTCGATATCAGCGACCCCGCTCATCCTGCCTGGCTCAGTTACAGCCATGATGCGGCTTACGAACTGAAGGCCATGTCCCTTTACGACCGGCGGGCTTACGGCCTGGGGCCGGACTCCTTCGAGATTTGGGACCTCCAGGACCCCTCCTCGCCCCAGTTGTTGTACAGCATGCGGGATCAGTACCACCGCCTCTTTGCGGATATGCAGCAGATCGCGGTCGCCCGCAACCCCGCAGATGGCCGCATCTACGCCTACATGACCGGCGAGCCCCTCTGTTTCCACGACTGCGTAGGCAATGG
>JALXCB010000173.1 GCA_026991225.1 Anaerolineae bacterium
GGGGCGGCGGGGGCGGCGTTCGCGCGCCCTCGAACGCCCGCGCATCCGCCATTTGCAGCACATCTCCCAGCAGGGAGGGAGGACGCTCCCGCTCCTGGGCGATCTCGACGCGGGCGGCCATGTTCAGGAAGGCGCGATTGCGCTTTCGCACGCGCCAGGCCAGTAGTGCAAAGCTGAGCAGGGCCAGGATGGCGGCGGTGACAAGGCCGCTGTAAAGGGGCGCGGCGAAAGCCAGGGCGTGGGCCCCGCGCACGAGGGCGTAGAACAGCGCGTGCAGGGAGACAACCAGGAGGAACACGCCGGGCAGGTAATAGCCGGGCGTGCGGGAGAAGCGATTCCGGGCCAGGGCGTAGCCCAGCCACCCACCCAGCGCGGCATACCCCAGCGCCCGTTCGCCAGCCACCAGAACATCGTCCGGCGTGAACAAAGCGTTGGGCCAGACCGCGATCAGGCTGACAATGGCGGCCGCGCCCAGGGCGGAAGCCACGCCGAACAACGGGCCATCCACCAGCCGCCGCATGGTCTCTCCCGGATAGACGCCATACCGCAGGATGAGATAAACCAACAGCATCTCCAGCGGGGCGACGATGAGAAAATCCGCCAGGATATCCGCCCACCATCCCATGAACAACCAGGCGTCCAGTTGGAACACGCGAGCAAGCAAGGGCTGCACTGTCACCAGGTAAAGCGCGGCGGTGATGATCCACAGGAGAAACGCGACGCGTCGGCCACCTTCATCCTCCCTTTCCAGCAGAGCGAAAAAGCCCAGCCACACCAGGCCCGGCGCGACGGCCGCGCCCACGTGCAGCGCCCACACCAAGGTCTCCGACAGGGCCTGGGACCAGCCCCACCATCCGCCTCCCGCCACCATGCCCGCGCCCAGGATGATGACCGCGGTCAGCGCCAGCGCGGCCCAGAAACTGCGGCGGTTTCGGGCGATGCGGCGCAGGTCGTCGGGTTGGATGTCGTGGATGGAAACGTCGGGGGACATGAGGGATGGGAGTGGTAATCGGGCGGTGCGAGCCACAGCTCGTCGATATCAACGAAAACGTCTTGCGGCCAGGGCGGCGCGGGAAGCCGATTGCGTAATCCGTCATGCGTGATGCGTAACGACCTCACGGATTACGCATTACGCATCACATCCATGGCAGACTCGCCCGACGTGGGCATCGAGTTGCTTTGGCAAACGAATGCAACGTAACTGCTAACGTACTGGACTTTAGGCCGCCAAAAGCCACGAAGGCTCGAAGTTTTTCGAAGACACGAAGGGAAAAATAAAGAAAAATACGTCGTGCCTTCGTTTTCTTCGTGTCTTCGTGGCAAAAAGCGGCGGCGCGACCTTAGTAGTTACAATGCAACGCTATCTTGGAACAGTATAGCAATGTTTTGAGAAAGGGGCTAATTCGTCTTCCCCTTGAAGAAAATTCCTCCAAAAAGGACGAATTGCGTTACAATGGAGGGCGTCACTGTTCCTCTCTTCTCCTGCAACTACTGAGGTCATCACCGGTCGTCACCCGAAAACCACCAAGAACACCAAGACGCAAAGGAACAAAGGGATATTGATACGTTTTTCTTTGTGTTCTTTGTGTCCTTTGTGGTTAGTTAACCAGGGTGCGTTAGCAGTTACCTTCTCCTTAACTTTTCCTGGAGGCATTGGGCGTATGCAGCAACCTTTCGAAAAAGTCGGCGCGTTTTATCTCGGCAAGGAATATGATCTGGAGGCGGGCGAGCGCCTGGATGATCTGGTCATGTACGACGCCCGCGACCTGACCACCCACGCCGTGGTCGTGGGCATGACCGGGTCGGGCAAGACGGGCCTGTGCATCGATATCCTGGAGGAAGCGGCCATCGATCACGTCCCCGCCATCATCATCGACCCCAAAGGCGATATCACGAACCTGCTGCTCACCTTCCCCGACCTGCGCCCGGAGGATTTCCAGCCGTGGGTGAACATCGACGACGCCCGGCGCAAAGGCATGTCCATCGAAGAGTACGCGGCGAAGATGGCCGAGGTGTGGCGCAAGGGCCTGGCGGAATGGGGCGAGGGGCCCGAGCGCATCCGTATGCTCAAGGAAAGCGCCGAGTTTCTCATCTACACGCCCGGCTCCGACGCGGGCCTGCCTATCTCCATCCTGGCGTCGCTGAAAGCGCCCCAACTGGATTGGGAATCGAATAAAGAAATTCTGCGAGAACAAATCCAGGGCACGGTCAGCGCCCTGCTGGGCCTGGTCAAGATCGATGCGGATCCCCTGCGTAGCCGCGAGCACATCCTCCTCTCCAATATCTTCGAGTATTACTGGCAGCAGGGCGAGGATCTGGACATGGCCAAATTGATCATGGCCATCCAGAATCCGCCCATCACCAAGCTGGGCGTGTTCGACGTGGAGACCTTCTTCCCCCAAAAAGACCGTTTCGAGCTGGCCATGGACCTGAACGCCATCATGGCCGCGCCCAGCTTCCAGTCGTGGCTGGAAGGCGATCCGCTGGATATGGACACGTTGCTTTACAACGAGGGCGGCAAACCCCGCCACAGCATCTTCTACATCGCCCATCTCAGCGACTCCGAGCGCATGTTCTTCGTCACCCTGCTGCTGGAACAGCTCGTCACCTGGATGCGGCAACAGAAGGGCACCACCAGCCTGCGGGCGCTCATGTACATGGATGAAGTGTTTGGCTTCTTCCCGCCCATCGGTGAGCCTCCCTCCAAGAAACCTTTGCTTACGCTGATGAAGCAGGCCCGCGCCTACGGTCTGGGCGTCATCCTCACCACCCAAAACCCGGCCGACCTGGATTACAAGGGCCTGACCAACGCCGGCACCTGGTTCATCGGCAAGCTGCAGGCGGAGCGAGACAAGGAGCGCATGCTCGCGGGCCTGGAATCCGCCTCCTCGGGTAGCGCTTTGAACAAGAGTCAGCTTCGCAAGATCATCTCCTCGCTGGATTCACGCGTCTTCCTGCTCCACAATGTGCACGAAGACGAGCCCGTCATCTTCCAGACCCGATGGGCCATGAGCTATCTGCGCGGGCCGCTGAGCCGGGAGCAGGTGGCCCAGCTCATGGCGCCCGTCAAACAGCAGGCGCAGGCGGCCGGGCCCGCGGCCAGCGCCGCGGCGGTCGGGCCCGCGGTCATCCGCAAGGAAGCGCCCCCGCCGCAGGAGGAAGCCCTGCCGCCCGGCTACAGCGAGCATCCTCCCACCCTGCCGCCCGACGTGACCCAGGTCTTCTTCCCCATCGAAATCAGCGCCAACAAGGCCCTGGCCATCCTCGAAAAGGAGGAAGGTCGGGATATCCGGCCTGAGAAGGTGCGGATTGTGTAT
>JALXCB010000174.1 GCA_026991225.1 Anaerolineae bacterium
CGCCCGCCCGACGTTCGCGAACGCATGAGCAGCGCCCTCGCGGACGCCTGCACCGATTTCCTGCAGCGCCTGGTCAGCACGCCCAGCCCCTCCGGTCAGGAAGCGGATGTGGCGCGGCTGGTGGCGGACGAGATGACCGCGTTGGGGTTTCGCGATGTGCATATCGACAGCGTGGGCAATGTGGTGGGAAAACTCGGGCCTGACGCCGGGCCCGTGTTGCTCATGGACAGCCATCTGGACACGGCCTCGGTGAGCGACCCCGCGGCCTGGGAGGTCGATCCCTTTGGCGGGGAGATACTCGAAGGCCGATTGTACGGGTTGGGAAGCGTGGACGCCAAAGGTTCGCTGGCCGCCATGATCTACGGATTGGGCATGTTGGCCAAACGGGCTCACACCCTGCCCGGACAGATCCTGGTCGTGGCCGTGGTGCAGGAGGAGCCCGCCGAAGGGCTGGCCTTGCAGGCGTCTCTGAATGAACTTGGCGTCCTCCCCGATTGGGCGGTCATCGCCAAACCCTCCGAGATGCGTCTGGTGCGAGGACATCGCGGGCGTATGGAGATTCACCTTTCCACCTATGGCCGCACCGCCCATTCCGCCATGCCCGAACAAGGCGACAACGCCCTCTACGCCGCGGCGCGCCTGGTCTTCGGCATCGAGCTGCTGGGCATGGGCCTGATGTCCGATCCCGTATTGGGCCAGGGCACCATCGCCATCACCCAATTCATCACTCACAGCAGCGCCCGCAACGCCATCCCCGACCGCTGCGATCTCACCATCGACCGCCGCGTCACCCTGGGCGAAACCACCTCCCGCGTCCTGGCCGAACTGGAAACCCTCATCCAGCGGGAAGGAGTGCGCGCAGACGCGCGCATCGCCCACTATCAGCAAAACACCTACACCGGCTACAAACTCGCGGCCGACGCCTACTATCCCGCCTGGTTGCTGGCCGACGATCATCCCCTGGTGTTGCAGGCCGTCGCCTCGGTGGAACGCAGCCTGGGCCGCAAACCCGAGGTGGGGATCTGGCGATTTTCCAGCGACGGCGTGTATACTATGGGGCTTGCGGGCATTCCCACCATCGGCTTCGGGCCCGGCCGCAGCCTCCTCAGCCACGCGCCCAACGAATCCATCCGCCTCGCCGATCTCCACCGCAGCATCCCCGTCTACGCCGATCTCGCCCGCGACCTCCTCTATGGACTGCTTTGAAAATAGATATCTCACGCAAAGACGCAGAGCCGCAAAGGGAAAAAGCAAAGCATGTTTGCAGGTGGCAAGTCGCAGGTAGCAAGTCAACTTCGGCAGCTCTACCTGCCACTTGCAAACTTGCATACTTGCAAACCTACCTTAGCGCCTTGGCGACTTTGCGTGAGATTTTCGTCCGTATCGGCGAGCTTTTGCTTGTGGCGACTGCTATGAAAATAGAATGATCGCTGGTTGCGGCAGGTTCGCCAAGCCAAGGTTGGGCGAGCCTGCCACGGGCGTAAAACGTCAAACGTGAAACGTCATGTCCTCACGCATCACGTTTCACTCGTCACGCCATCAGCTTCCCGCGCCGCCCTGCCCGCGAGGCGTTTTCATTCGTATCCGCGAGTCATTGCTCGGGCACACTGAACACTGAAACACTTTCCACATGTCCCTCCTTCAGACCCTCATCCCTGCGCTCTATCAGAGCGCAGTCTTTTTGTTGATTTTCTACGGCCTGTTCGTGTTGGTTTCGGTGACGCTGTTCCTGCGTTATCGTCGCCGCCACGACTGGCCCGCGCACGCCGCGCCTCCCGAAAACTGGCCCACCGTCACCATCCAGACCCCCATCTTCAACGAGCGCCGGGTGGCCGAGCGGGTCATCGAAGCCGTCGCGCGCCTCGATTACCCCCGCGACAAACTCCATATCCAGGTGCTGGATGATTCCACCGACAGCACCTCCGCCCGCGTGGCCCGGCTGGTAGCCCGCCTGCGCCGGGAGCGCGGCCTTCACATCGAACATATCCATCGCCGCAACCGAACGGGTTACAAGGCCGGCGCCCTGGCCGCGGGCCTGAAGGATGATGGGAGCGAGTACGTCGCCATTTTCGACGCGGACTTCGCGCCCGAGCCCGGCTGGCTGAAGCAGGCGGTGACCGCCCTGGCCGCGCACCCCGAACTGGCGTTCGTCCAGACCCGGTGGGGGCATCTCAACCGCGACCAGAACCTGGTCACCGCGGCCCAGGCCCTGGCCCTGGACGGGCATTTCGTGGTGGAACAACAGGCCCGCTCCGCGTCCGGCTTCATGCAGAACTTCAACGGCAGCGGCGGTCTCTGGCGACGCGCCGCCATCGAAGACGCGGGCGGCTGGCGGGCCGACACCGTCACCGAGGACCTGGACCTGGCCTATCGGGCGCAGTTGAAGGGATGGCGGGGGAGTTACGTCAACGCCATCGTCGCCCCGGCCGAACTGCCTCCCGCACTGACCGGCTTCAAACGCCAGCAGCGGCGATGGGCCAAAGGCTCCATCCAGACCCTGCGCAAACTGGCCTTGCCCGTGCTGCGCAGCGACAAGGATTGGGCCAGAAAGCTGTACGCCCTGGCCCACATGGGCGGCTACGGCTTCCATCTGCCCCTGCTGGCCCTGCTCCTCCTCACCCTGCCCCTGGCCCTGCTGCCCGATCCCCGTCTCCCCCTGCCCGGCATCGGCGTCTTCTCCATGCTCTTCTCCGCCGCGCCCTTCGCCATGTTCGCCCTGGCCCAATGGTCGCTGGACGGCTGGTCGGGCCTGAAGCGGCTGTGGGCGCTGCCCGTGCTGGCCGTGCTGTTCATGGGCCTCTCGCCCGCCATCTCCCTCTCCGTGTTGGCGGGGTTGCACAAATCGGGCGGCGTCTTCGAACGCACCCCCAAACAGGGGCGCGGCCCCCGCCAGGCCGCGCTGCCTCGCCGCATGTCCCTGCGCGACTTCCTGCCCGAGGCCCTGGCCTTCGCCTACGCCCTGGTCACCATCGGCGTCATCGGCCTGGCGGGCAGTTGGGCCCTGCTGCCCCTGCCCCTGCTCTTCCTGGCGGGAACGGGCCTGGCGCTGGCGCTGGAACTGAGCGAATATCGGTCGGTGCAGCGCCTGCATCGCCGCCGTCGCACCTCTTTGATCGGTGTTCCGTAGGCTGCTTTTTCTTCTTCCCTGGCTTTTTCTGTGGAGTGGTTGCGGACAGGTGATCACCAAACCGACGCCCACGCCCTTCACGCCCGCGCCCACGGCCACGCCCGCGCGGCCCACCGCCACGTCCACCCCTGCGCCCACGGCCACGTCCACGCCCATCCCCGCCACC
>JALXCB010000175.1 GCA_026991225.1 Anaerolineae bacterium
CCCGCCTGGGCATGGAGGCGTGTCTGGCTCTGGGGGACCGGGCGGGCGCGCTGCGGTTGTATCGGGCGTTGGCGGAGCGGTTGCAGGCGGAGCTGGGCGTGGAGCCGGGGGAAGATCTGCAGGCGTTTTATGGGGAGATTGTGGGGGGATAAGGGCTGGGCTTCGTTCGAAGGCGGATCGGCGGGCGGGGATGCGGTGGTGAGAAATCAATAATTAATGGACTAAAGACTAAAGATTGAAGAATCTTTCGTCAATCGTCCTGAACTCCTAATCTTTATTCTTTAATCTTTGATCTTTGATTCCATGCGTGATGCGGGCAGGGTTTAGATCATCCATCCGGCATCTTTACTGGCCAACGTGCATGTTGTCCCTGTCAGTCGAGTGTCAGTGGGGTGCGCGAGAATGAGGGCAAGTCGAAAACGCATTGCTTTCATGTCCACGTTTTACTTGAGGAGGAACCATGAACTCCCGACGCTTTCGCAGCATCCTGCTGCTTCTCATCCCCATGCTCTTCCTCGCCATCCTGGCCCAACGCCCCCTGGCTGTGGCGGCGCCCGTCTCGTCCGCGTCCCTCACCCGCGGCATGGACCCCGTCACCCTGACGGGCAACCAGTTCCCCACCTGGATGGGCGTCGCCCTGGATCAGCTCTTCCTCTACGCCTATCACCAGGGCAACGGCTGGGAGCAAATCCCCTGGCAGTTCGATGAAAAACATGACGGCGTTTACGTGGCCAACGAGGACGGCAAGCTGGACGCCGACGATGAGCTGGCTTTCATGGCCCGTGACTGCGGCGATCAGGCCCCGGCATCCCAATGGATTGGGGATGTGGGTGCGCAAAACCGCCAGCGCTACGAGATCGCCGTGACCGATCCGTTGCATGCGGGCGAGCGCTGCTGGGTCTATCTCTATCGCTCGGCGACGTTGAGCAATCACGTTGCTCGGGATTACGTGAATTTCGACAACGGAACAGCCGCCAGCGCCACGTATCGTCTCACCCTCCAGCCCAAGCAGCTCATTGCCGCCGATCTCAAATGCTTCGACAGCCAGGTGGACGTCCTGGATCGTACGAAAGTGCGGGCGCAGAAAGGCAGCCTCATTCTGACCGAAGATGGTCTCGCGCCCGACGACCCTCGAACCGACTGGTATGGCATTCGGGATGGAAACGTGCGAACCATCGCTCAGTTCGTGGGCTACGACTCCGACAGCGGGCAGAGCTCCGTTCTCCTTACCCTGGTCAACTACCGAGACATGTTCCAGGAGCATGTCACCTTTGACTTGAGCAGCCTGGCGCAGACGCTGGACGAATTTCGCTACTCGGCGGACCTGACCTCGGCCATGGCGGGCGGAACCTACTACGACGCCAACACCCCCGGCGGCGTCCCCGTGGACGGCTCTCCCGACGCGGTGGCGACTACGCCCTTCAGTCCCTGGAATCAGGTCAGTCACCCCACGTTGGGCAGCATCGTGCAGGTGATCGATCCCGCCTCATTGGGCGGGGCGCAACAGACCTATTTCAAGGACGACGCCAGCTACGACTCGGCGGACACCGGCGATAACAAGTCGTATGCGGACCCAGGGCTGCTTGTGCTGCAAGGCAGCGCCAACCTGGACTTTTTCGCCTGGTATTACGTGCTACCCGCAGGCCAGCCCAATGTGGGTGCGACCTACGCGAACGCGGCCCTGCATCCCTTGCAGGCCCAGGCGGTCGCGCAGGAGCGGGCGGAAGCAACGCCAACTCCCATTTTCCTCTACCTGCCTTTGTTTTGGGAATAAAGTCCAAAGTCCAATGTCAGTGGCGTTCACAGTTTCAGGAGGTTCATCATGTTCACTTTTTCTCACCTGCTTCGCATCTGTGTGATCGCTGGTCTGTTACTGGCGACCGTCGGGAGGGCGGCGACGTCAGCATCGGCGGAGCCCGTCTCGCCACAGGATGAGTTCGTGTGGCAATGGCAAAACCCGCTGCCTGTGGGCAATAACCTGCTTGATGTCTGGGGCAGCTCACCCGATGATGTGTATGCCGTGGGGCCAGGCGCGGTCGTCCATTACGATGGTCAAAACTGGACGATCGTTTTGAATGACGTTGGCTATGCTGATGCGGTTTGGGGAAGTTCGGCTACAGATATCTTCGTCGCCGCAGACTCGGATATCCTCCATTACGACGGAAGTCAATGGACGCCCATGGGAGCCTGGCATGTAAAAGATATCTGGGGATTTGGCCCTGACGATGTCTTTGCTGTGGGCGGATGGAAGGGGTTTCTTGCCCACTATGATGGGAACGCCTGGACGAAGGTGGATTGCAATTCGCATAAATCGTATTATGCGCTTTGGGGCGGCAGCGCCGATGACCTGTATATTGCCGGAAAAGACGGGCTTATCCGTCACTGGGACGGGAGCGCCTGCGCCACCGTCTACTATGATCACGATGAGAGCCTGCGAGCTATCTGGGGAAGCGGGCCCAACGACATTTTCGTCGGCGGCGACCAAGGTGTGATCATCCATTACGATGGTCACAGATGGACGAAATCCCGCATGGGCAGTTCCGATTTCAGCGGCATCTGGGGATTCTCTGGCGACGATGTTTATGCAGCGGGCGAAGGGGAAAGCTACGGCAACGGTTCGGTCATGCATTACGACGGTCACCAATGGACTCGCGTCTACGAGACTTCCATCGAACTAAGGGGCGTTTGGGGACAGACGCCCAGCGAGATGTTCGCGGTGGGAGATGGCGGCAGAATCCATCATTTCGTGGATGGAGACTGGCACCAGGTCACCCGCAGCGTCTCGGATGCCTCTTTGGAATGCATCTGGGGCGCGTCCAGTAACGATGTCTTCGCCGGGGGGAGCAGCGGCACGATACTCCACTATGATGGCAGAAGCTGGCGCCCCATGACTACCCATACCGAGCAGAGTATCCACGCCATCTGGGGTTTCTCGGGCGTCGATGTGTACGCAGTCACTAGCGCGCCTTATGGCATGGAAAGCAGCATTCTCCATTACGACGGCCATGACTGGAGCGTCACCGACAGTGGCGTGCAGCAGTACCTGTATGGCGTTTGGGGCAGCGGCTCCAATGACCTCTTTGTGGTGGGCGACCACGGCGTCATCCTGCATTATGACGGTCAGAACTGGACTCAGATGCAAAGCGGCGTGGGGGACGCCAGGCTATACGATGTGTGGGGAACCGGACCAAACAATGTGTATGTGGTGGGCGCCAGCAATCCTCACTGGAATGGCGTTGTTCTTCATTACGACGGCCATGCGTGGACCTCTCTGGACATTGGCCAAGAGAAACACCTGCGAGCCATTTGGGGCAGCGGGCCCGATGATATCTATGTCGTCGGCGGCAGAAAGTTTCACTTTGACGGAGCGACATGGGAGCCCCTGGGGTCGACGGCAGGAAAAGATGTATGGGGCACAGGCAGCGACGATGTCTATATCCTTGATTACTATAACAAAGTCTTTTATTACGATGGCTCTTCACCCTGGTGGGTGAGCCTCCATCATCCGGAAGGACTCATTCGCGCTTTATGGAACAGCGGCCCGGGCGATCTGTTCGTCGTAGGTGACGAAGGAGGCATTGAACATTACGGCCCGCCTTCCACGATCCTGCCAGAGACTCACTTCCTCCCCAGCATTCTACATTGACAGGGGCCGCGACCATGCGAACCTTGACCACCGTCATCCTGCGCCTGCTTCATAACAACCACGCGCCCTCGCTGCGCGGCACGCTGCAAACCCTGGATGAACCGGAGCCGCGGGCGTTCAAAGACGAGCGCGAACTGCTGGCGCATTTGCGGCGGATCGCCGCTCTGTCCCATGCGGGCACACCGCACCCTTCGGAAGAGGACGACCTGCTATCGAAAGGAAAAGCGCCATGAAACGCGCCGCCCCTGCTTGAATCCCTCACGCCTCGAAACACGATTCCCAACCAAAAGGTGACGACGCCCCCAGCCCCCTCCGATGCGGCGTCGTCACCTTCATTTATGCGTTGTGCAACTTGCCTTATATGATGCAATTGATGCATTAGTATTTCGATTGCATCAAATCCATCAAAAAGCGCCTTGATTATGACATAGATCATATCTTATGCCATGTTGCACTGCTATAATGGTGGCAACTCCCGATTCTCAATCCCTTTCGATTCCGCATCCTTATGGCCGAACTTCTTACCACCAAACAACTGCAGGAAATCCTGCAAGTCGATCGCACCACCATCTATCGCATGGCCGAGGCGGGGCGCATCCCCGCCATCAAGGTGGGCAATCAGTGGCGTTTCCCCCGCCATCAGATTGAAGCCTGGTTGTGGCAGCAAAATCCCCAGGCAGCGATGGCGGCGCCCGCGCCCACCGACCTCAGCGGCGAAAAGCTGGAACTCCCCACGAATTCCCTGCGGCGGGTGTTCCCGCTGGAATGCGTCCAGCTCATTCAAGACACCTACGCCGACTTGCTGGACGTGATGATGGTGGTCACTGACCTGGACGGGAATATGATCACCCGACCCAGCAATGAAGCCGGGCTTTTCACCGCCACGGAGACATCGCCCAACGCGCATGAGCGCTGTCTGGAGCACTGGATCAGCATGGCGGGCGACCCCAGATTGCAGCCCGGATTTCAGCGAAGCCACCTGGGATTGCTCTGCGCCCGAGGGTTGATTCGGGTTGGGAACGAGATCAAAGCCATGCTCGTGGTCGGCGGCATCGCCCCCGATGACTGGCCTCCCAGCGAGGAGGAGATTCAGAGCATCGCCGAATTCCTGCAAATCGATCCCGCCATCATCCGAGATCACGCCGATGAAGTGCATTATGCGGACCGTAAACGCATGCAGGAAATCCTGCCCTATGTGCAACGTATCGCCGACGTTTTCTCATTCATCGCCACCGACCGCAGCAAGTTGCTACACCGGCTCGATAAAATCGCCGAATTGGCGAAACTATAAATTCACGAGACCACCACAAACTATCTATCTAAGAAAGGAGTGCATCCATCCATGAAACGCATCCTCATCCTCGGCGGCGGCACCGCAGGCACGCTGGTCGCCAACAAACTCTACCAGGAACTGGATCCCGATGAATGGAAGATCACGGTTGTTGACCGCGATGATCAACATTTTTATCAGCCAGGCTTCCTGTTCATCCCCTTCGGCATCTACAAAGGGAAGCAGGACGTGACTCGATCCCGCCGCCGCTACATCCCCAGCGGCGTCGAGCTCATCCTTTCCGAGATCCAGATCATCGAGCCCGATAAGAACCAGGTCCGCATCAAGAAGGACAACCGCACCCTACCCTACGATTTCCTCATCATCACTACTGGGTCCCACACCGCTCCCGAAGAGACGCCCGGTCTCACCGAGCATGAGTGGCGCAAGAGCATCTACGACTTCTACACCGTGGATGGCGCGGTGGCTCTGTCGCGCAAGCTGCGCACCTGGCAGGGCGGACGTCTCGTCCTCAACATCACCGAGATGCCCATCAAGTGTCCTGTGGCCCCGCTGGAGTTCATGTTCCTGGCCGACTGGTACTTCCATGAACACAAGATGCGGGACAAGGTGGAGTTGGTGATGGTGACGCCGCTGGATGGGGCTTTCACCAAACCCCGGGCCTCCTCCATTCTGGGCAACATCCTGGAAGAGAAGAACATCAAGCTGGTTACCCAGTTCGATACGGGCGAGGTGGACCCCGACAAGAAGAAGCTCATCTCGTACGACGAGCGCGAGGTCGAATTTGATCTGCTGGTCACCATCCCCACCATCATGGGCAGCGAAGTCATCGAGCGTTCGGGCATGGGCGACGAGTTGAATTTCGTGCCCACCGAGAAATACACGCTGAAGGCCAAAGAATTCGATAACGTCTTCGTATTGGGCGACGCCACCGACCTGCCCAGCTCCAAGGCGGGCTCCGTGGCCCACTTCGAAGGCGAAGTCTTCATCGAGAACTTCCTGCGGTACATCGACGGCCTGGACCTGCTGCCCACCTTCGATGGACACGCTAACTGCTACATCGAATCGGGCTTTGGCAAGGGCTTCCTTATCGACTTCAACTACGACGTGGAGCCCCTGCCCGGCAAATACCCCCTGCCCGGCATCGGCCCCTTCTCGTTGCTGCAGGAATCCCGCATGAACCACTGGGGCAAGATGATTTTCCGCTGGATGTACTGGAACATCTTGCTCAAAGGCAAGCCTATGCTCGTCACCGCCGAAATGAGCATGGCTGGCAAATGGCTGTAGGAGGTCTCCATGGCAGAAAACACTCACGTCCCCGTCCAAAACGACGTACAGACGCAACTCCAGACCCTCAACGCCAAACTCGACGCCCTGACCGAGCAGGTGGCCGTGCTCACGGACTACGTGCTGGAACAGCGTCAGCGCCAGCAGGAATGGGATGAACTGAAGGCGGACCTCACCCCTATCGCCATGGAATTCATGGAGGCTACGGTCGAGGAGCTGGAGGAAATCGAACCGTACGCCCGGCTGGAGGACATCATCTTTTTCCTCAAGCGCCTGGCGACGAATCTGCACAACTTCGAAGCCATGCTCGACCAGTTGGAAAGCGTCAACGACCTGGTGCAAGACCTGACCCCCGTCGCCAATGACGCCTTCCTGGTGGCCATGGATCAACTCGAAGAAATGGAGAAAAGAGGGTACTTCCAGGTCCTCCCCGAGGCGAAATACATCGTGGACAACGTGGTCGAGGCCTTCGGGCCCGAGGACGTGCGAGCCCTGGGCGACAATATCGTCCTCATACTCTCCACCGTGCGCAGCATGACCCAGCCGGAGATCATGACCCTCGTACAGCAGCTCACCGAATCCACCCAGGAGGCGGTGCGCACCCCCGACGAAGAGCTGGATATCTCCTACCTGGGCCTCATCCGCCAGATGCGCGACCCGCAGATGCGTCTGGGCCTGGCTCGCACCATGCAACTGCTGCGGGCTATGGGCCAGATCGCACCGCCCACGCCCCCCTCCGACAACGGCGGCTCCCCATAATCGGGCGTTTGTAAGCGCATTGACCGCATCTCCCCCCGATTGATGGCACAATAATCCTAAAACGACACCCTTCACGACATTCCCTTTCACAAAACGATTTCCAAGGAGACGAAGCAACCATGACCACACTGGCTGATCTGAAACTGGACGCCGACGGCTATCTGGCCGACCCCAATGACTGGACCCCCGAGGTGGCGGAGCTTTTCGCCCAGGAACTGGGCATTGAACTCACCGACCGCCATTGGCAGGTCATCAACTTTGTGCGGCAGGAATGGGAGAAGACGGGCGAGATGCCCTCCCTGCGCCGCATCACCAAGCAATCGGGCGTGCCCACAAAGGAACTTTACAAGCTTTTCCCCAAAGGCCCGGCCGGCAAGATAGCCAGGGTCTCGGGCCTGAGCAAACCCAAGGGCTGCATCTAACCGCCACAACACACCCGCATACAGCTTAAGGAGGCCTCCCCATGGCTGACGAAGACCGCAAACTCGCGATTATCTGTTCCAAAGGCACCCTCGACATGGCCTATCCGGGCTTGGTTCTGGCCAACGCCGGCCTGATGATGGGCATCGAAGTCGAAATGTTCTTTACCTTCTGGGGCATGGACATTATCCACAAAGAGAAGCAGAAGAAGCTGAAATTCGTGCCCGTGGGCAACCCTTCCACCGGCATCCCCAACATCATCGCTATGCTCCCCGGCATGAGCCCCATGGCCACCAAAATGATGCACAAGGGCCTGGAGAAAATCGACATGCCCCCTGTGGATGAATTTCTGGAGATGATCCATGACGCGGGCGGGCGCATCTGGGCCTGCCGCATGGCCATGGACATGATGGACCTGACCGAAGACGACCTCGTGGACGAGGTGGACGGCGTGGTCGGGGCCATGGAATTCCTGGAAATGGCCGAGGGCGCACAGATCCTCTTCATCTAAACCACCGCATCCTTCTCCACACACCCCACCACACACACGAAAGGACGCTGCACCTCTCCCAAAGACCGTCGGCTGGCCCGGCGGTCTTTCTTTGTCAATCGGCGGCTACTCGCGTAGCGAGGTCAAAAACCCCGAAGACACGACGACACGAAGGCGCGAAGGGGAAAAGTAGCCTGAGCAGTTACGTCAATCGAATACTTCAACCTGATCGGGACTGTGGATCACGATCTGGGGCGTTCCTTGGTGCTCGCTCACCTCGCCCGTCACCCACACCTTCTTGCCCCGATAGAGCTCGGCCGGAGGCGCGGGGAAGTTGCCGTAATCCTTCGCCCGGACCACGACCACGAAATCGCCTCGCTTTTTGCCGAAGTTGAGAAAGGTGATGGTGCCGATATCCTTCGTGCGCACGATGCGCCCTTCCACGGTGATGGTCTGGCCGACGTAGCGCCCGGCCTCCCGCCAGGAGACCACGCCTTTGGGCGGCTCCGCTGTGGATGGAGCGAATGCGGTCGCCGGGGTCCCGCCCCCGGTCAGGATCTCGATCTGGTCGGGTGATTCGACGATGATCTCGGGCGCGCCTTTGTATTCCTTGATCTTGCCATGAACGCGAACGCGCTTGTGAAGGTAGAGCTTGTCGGGCGGCTGGGGAAAGGCGTCGAAGTCGCTGGCAAAGATAACTACGCTGAAGGTCTCCCGCCAGTTCTCGTCGAAATTGAGGAACGCGACTTTGCCCGAATTATACGTGCGCACCACCTCGCCCTCGACGATAGCTTCCTTCCCGACGTATTTCCCTGCATCCTGCCAGGAAATAACGGGCGGGAGGGCGGAGGATGCGGTCTGGAGGGCGCTTGAGGCGACGTCCTCCCCTCGATCTGCTCCCTCGCCCACGGCGCGAATCCACCCGGCGTCTTCGATGATGATCTCGGGCGCGCCTTCGTACATTTTGACCACGCCCGTCACCTGCACGGTCTTCCCGTCGAAATAGGTCGCTGGCGGTTCGGGAAAGGCGTCGTAGATGCTGGGGAAGATGACGAGAGTGAGGGTGTTGCGATAATCGTCGTCGAAATTGAGGAAGGTGACCTTGCCAGAATCGTAGGTGCGCACGATCTCGCCCTGCACGGTCACTTCCTGGCCCACATAATCCTCCGCTTCCTGCCAGGAAATGACGCCCTCGGGGGTGGACGTGGATTGTGCGGAGACGCCATCACCCCCGGCCGCCTGCCAGTCTCGGGCCATGACCTGCCCCAGCCGCTGAATCACCCCTGCATCCTCGGTGATGATTCCCAGCTCCCGGTTCAGCTCAAAGGAAGTATAGGTGAGGTTGACCGAGCCAACGAAGGCCCGTCGCCCATCGGCCAGGATGGCTTTGGCGTGGACGTAGGGTTCGGGCAGGAGGACCACCTGGGCGCCCGCATCCCGCAGGGCCTGATAATTCTCCGCTGCCACGTCATCCTCACGCTGGGGGGCGATGAAACGCACGTCCACCCCGCGTTTGGCTGTCTTGACCAACGCCCGAGTGATATCCTCATCCAACAGCGTCGCCTCCTCCAGCCACAGAGAGGTCTTCGCCCCCTTGATCAGCTCGGTGATGCGTTTTCGGCTGTTGTCCGGGCTGAGCGCCAGGGGGCTGTCGCCAGTAATGTGCGCGCCCTCCCCCGCCCAATCGGCATCGAAGATGGCGGCCACGTCGGCCACGACGTCGGGTTGGGTCGTGAGAATGGCGTACTCTCGGTTCTGGGTGAAGGAGCTGTATGTGAAATTGAAGGTGGCGATAAGCGCGATGCGGTCATCCACCACCATCGATTTCTCGTGATTGTGCTTGAATGCGCCGGGCGCCCATCGCACAGTCACGCCCCCCTCCTTCAGGAGACGGGCGGTCTCGGCGTTGCTTTCGCCGCCGCCCACCGGCTCCGGATCGATGAGCACCTTCACGTCCACGCCCCGGTTCGCGGCTCGGATCAGGGCTTGGCGGACTTCGCGATAAGTGAACAGATAGATTTTGAAGCGAATGGACTTCTTCGCGCCGTTGATCAGCTCCAGCACGGGCTCGGGCCCGTCATCGGGCATGACCAGGAGCTGTTGCGCGCCTGCGGACGAGGGTGGAGGCGTCTCGGGCCGGGCGGGCGAGGCCGCGAGGGGGGAGGTTGCATGGGGCGGGGGTGGAGGCGCGTCCTCGTTTCTCGAAGCGCGGCATCCTGCCAGGATGATGGCGAGCAGGATTAGAATTGGGAGGAGGGGAAAGCGATGTTTGAACATGGAGATGGGCGTTTGCGTGTAGGAGCGCGGTGACGCGTGAAAAAGAAAGTTGGTTCGTATTTTATCCGTTCCTGCGTTCAACGTCCAACGGAGCGCAGGCCCACGCGACAAACTTGACCAAATGCCGATTTCTGCTGAATACTGTCTTACACAATGTGCAACCTACATTCCGCACCTTAAGATGCAAGGAGATAACATTTTTCGACGGGCGGGCCAAGCAGCCGCAGGATCTCTCGATGAACTGGCTTGAGATTGAGCACCCGACGTGCGATTTGCCCGTTTTGGCGAATCAGGAGCAAGTCGACGCCCTCAAATACTTGAAAGATCCAGCGCATTGTGGGCGCTTGCGTTGCTTTGCCTACCTGATTGGGGACTGATTGGCCCGTTTCCGCCAGCTGTAGGCGCAACTTGCGTTCCGCCAAAGCGTAAATCAACAAGGCCAGCACCATGATCATGGTCAAAGCCATGATGCGTCCTGGGTTTTTGAGAAAGCTTTGGTTTCCGCTAACAGCGGGCAAGCGAAGTCACCGCAAACCTCATATTGCGGTTCTGAACTTTATAAAATGAATAGCTGAGGCTGGAAAAAAGGTCAAAGATGCCGCTTTTTGCGCCGATGCCC
>JALXCB010000176.1 GCA_026991225.1 Anaerolineae bacterium
GGTAACATGATGCTTGTACCTCCTTCTTTCTCAGCATCGGTCTGTTCCCCTTCAGTATACACCCCTCTCTGCTTATTCTGCTGTTAATGTGCTACTTCTGACGCATATCACTGCCAAAGTCGAGTAGTTACCTGAAACCTTTGCTTGAGTCGGATATTCCAACTCGGCCCATACTATAGCATAAATCGCCTGATTTTGTTAAATATCTTCCATTCCATGAGCGCGTCCTAAATTTTCGGCAAATCGCGTTGTCATCAAGAATTCGGTCATGCGGGCTCCAACCGGCGCTGAAGCGCCGGACTACAAAACCACGCCGGGTAATGAACGTTCACAAAACAATCCGGTAATAGAATGAGGCCTATGACCCGTTTAATTTTAAAACTCCATAACCCGGCTTTGGGCGCGGGCCGACCCGGAAAGCCCCCTTGAGGGAGGCGTCGTTTCTTGCCCGGAGGTTCACCTCCGGGGCGCCAGGCGCAACGCGCCCATAATTTGGGACGCACCCCCATTCCATGAACCGCAGGCCGCGCCAGCCCTATCTCCCAAGCAATTCCAGTGCTTTGTTCAGGAAAGCGTCCTCGTCCGGGCCGGATTCCACAGACACGTCGGGCGTCAGCCCCTGCCCGTCGATGGCCCGGTCGTTGGGGGTGAACCACTTGGCATAGGTCACGTGCACGGCGCTCTCGTCCGACAGGCGGTGAATGCGCTGGATGGAGCCCTTGCCGTAGGTCTTCCGCCCCACCAGGGTCGCCCGCTCCCGATCTTGCAGCGCGCCCGCCACGATCTCGGCGGCGCTGGCCGTGTTGCCATCCACCAGCAGGATGAGGGGGACATCCGGGGAGACGGTCACGCCCGGCTGCGCCTCATACACCTTCTGGCTGCCGTCCGCGTGCTTCTCGATGAGCACGACGCCACCATCCAGAAAACGACTGGACACATCCACAGCCGCATTCACCAGCCCGCCCGGATTCCCCCGCATGTCGATGACGAAAGCCTTATCCGCGCCCAACTCCTTCAAATCCCCCAACGCCTGGTCGAGTTCTTTGGCCGTGAGCCCGCTGAAGCGTTCGATGCGAATATAGCCCACGTCGGGCGCGTCGGAGACGGGTTGCCAGCTCACGCTGGGGAGCTCGATCTCGGCCCGGGTGACCTCGAAATCGAGGGTCTCATCCCCTCGCTGTACGGTGATGGTCACGGTCGCGCCCACGGGCCCGCGCACCATGTCCGTCACCTGGTCCAAATCCGCGGGCGTGGGGATGCTCTGGCCATCCACCGCCACCAGGATATCGCCCTTCTGGATGCCTGCCCGCGCGGCCGGGCGATCCACCATGGGCTCCAACACGATCCGCCCCTGCTCATCCACCTGCAAATATGCGCCGATGCCGCCGAACTTGCCCTCCAGCCGTTCCTGCTCCCGCACTGCGGGCTCCGGCTCGATGAAGAAGGTGTAAGGGTCGTCCAGCGTCTGGATGCTGCCCTTGATGGCCCCGTAGGTGCGCTTTTGCACCGACGGAATCTCGCCATAGAAGTCCTCGTAGATGACGCGCCAGGCTTCATCCAGCAGAGATTCATTGATGGGCCGCTCCGCGAGCGCTGTACCGGGCAGGGGAGGCCCGGGTCTGCCGCCAGTCCAATTGACATAGCCCCACATGGCGGCGACGCCCACGGCGAACACGACCAACGCGGTCAACATGCCCAGAAGGAAATAGCCCCAGCGTTGGGCGTGGCTGGGCGACGCGTCCTTCGGATCCATCATAGCGTAATGATACCTACGCCCAGGCCGCGGGGCAAGTTGGAAGGCGGGCGGCGCGGGCAACGGTTCGTCAATATAAGCGAAAACGCCTCGCGGCCGCGGGGGCGCGGGAAGCCAAGCACGTAATGCGTAATACTTGATGCGTAACGACCTCACGGATTACGCATTACGCATCAAGTCCGTTGCAGACTCGCTCAACGTAGGCTTCGAGTTGCTTTTGCAAACGAACGCAACGCTATTTACAATACCCCCATGGACTTCCTCGCCACGCTGCGCCGGTTCATCCGCCGTCACGACCTGATTCCTGACCGCGCCCGGGTCGTCGTCGGCGTCAGCGGCGGGCCCGATTCCCTGGCCCTGCTGCACGCCCTGCATCGCCTCGCGCCCGAACGGGGCTGGCAAATCCACGCGGCCTACCTCAATCACGGCCTGCGGGAGGAGGCCGAGGCCGAGGCCCATTTCGTGGCGGAACTGGCCGCGGCCTGGGATCTGGGCTGCACCATCGAACGGGCCGACGTGCAGGCCATCGCCCGGCAGCCGGGCGTCTCCATCGAAGAGGCCGCGCGCCAGGCCCGCTACGAATTCCTGGGCCAGACCGCGAAACGGCTGGGCGCGTCCGTCGTTGCGGTCGGGCATCACGCCGATGACCAGGTGGAGACCATCCTCATGCACCTGCTACGGGGCAGCGGGCTGGCCGGACTGCGGGGGATGCCGCCCGCGGCGGCGCTGGCGGGCCTGCGCCTCACCGCGCTGCCATCACCGGGGCTGCGGGAAGCGCTGGCCGGGATTCAGCTCATCCGCCCTCTATTGACCTTCAGCCGGGAGGAGATTCTGGCCCACTGCCAGGAGCAGGGACTGGAGCCCCGCTGGGACCTCTCCAACCTGGACACGACCTTCTTCCGCAACCGCCTGCGCCACGAGATTATTCCCCGGCTCAAAGCCATCAACCCCAACCTCACCACGACGCTCACCCGCACGGCCTTCGTCCTGCAGGGAGATTACGAGGTGCTGGACGCACACCGCCGGGCGCTATGGCGGGAGCTGGCCCGGGTGGAGCCGGGCCGGGTGAGATTGGAGCTGGCGCCCTTCCGCGCGTTGCTGCGGGGCGACCAGCGGGCGCTGCTGCGACGGGCCATCGCCGTACTGCGCCCGGATCATCGCAACATCAGTTGGGAGCACACCGAGCGGGTGCTGGACCTGCTGGCCGAAGACCCCAAACGGGCCAGCGGCGGGCCCTACACCCTCACCGCCGGGCTGGTGGCTTACCTCTCCTACGACTGGTTGGACGTGCAGGAGGCGGATTTCGCGCCTACGGACGCGCCCATGGCGCCATCGCCCGTCCGCCTACCCTTGCCCGGCCAGGTCGAACTGGGCCCGAACTGGCGGCTGCGGGCCAGTGAAGTCGTCTGGGAGCCGGGCGAAGCCCCCTGGACCGCGGCCGCGCCCTCGCCCAACCGCATCTGGCTGCCCGCTGATATCCCCCAACCCCTCACCATCCGCCCCCGCCGTCCCGGTG
>JALXCB010000177.1 GCA_026991225.1 Anaerolineae bacterium
CGGTGGGAGAGGGGGTGGGCGTGGCTGTGGGCAACGCGGGCGGTTGGGTGACGCGCGCGGCCGACTCTGAAACCGGAGAGGAAGCGGGCGGGCTGCCGCATCCTGCCAGGATCAGAGGCAAAATCAACAGGAGGCCAAAAGAAGCGAGAAGTCGCATGGGATGGGCGTTTGAAAGATGAAGTCACCTTATTCTACCATTTCGCGGCGATTTTCGGAGGATTGGAGGGCTTGATCGTCTGCTGCTTTCGGTGGTGGATGGAGTAAATGACGTAAGAAAGGATTTTCAGCAAGGATTCGTAACTACTAAGGTCGTCACCCGAAAACCACTAAGAACACCAAGATACAAAGGCACAAAGGGGAATTTATACATTTTTTCTTCGTGTTCTTAGTGCCTTTGTGCTCTTTGTGGTTTGTTAACCGGGGTACGTTAGCAGTTACAAGGATTCTCTGAAAAAACTTTCAGGAAGCCTATTGACAACCAAAACGTTTTGGATTACAATGAAAGCGCGACCAAAACGTTTTGGAAAAGTGAGGACTGCCCGGATTTCGAGGAAGCTTTGAATCGACGCGAGATGAGCCGGACAGAGAAATGTTGGCTCAGCAGGTGATATTGGAGAGACAACCCTCATAGTTCAACCCTTCCCACTCATTCTCACATTCCCATAGGAGCGAAAAAATGAAGAGATTGTTTGCACTCATCGCCCTGATCGCTCTGATGGCCGTCGTGTTGGCGGCGTGCTCTCAGGCGACGCCCACGCCGCAGGTCATCGAGAAGACGGTTGTCGTGAAAGAGACGGTGGTCGTGCCGGCGACGCCCGCGGAACGGACGGTCGTAGAATTCTGGACCACGGACAATGAGGAGAAACGCGTCGACGTGTATGAAGCTGTGGCCAAGAAATATATGGAAGAGCATCCCGATGTGGAGATCCGCATTGTGCCCATCGAGGAGGGCGGCATCTCCCAGCGCATCGCCACGGCCCGGGCCGCGAACCGTCTGCCTGACATCGTGCGCATGGGCGTCGAACGCGTTTCGGCCTTTGCTGCGGATGGCATTCTGGATGAGGATGCGGCCAGCGCCGTCATCGACAGCATCGGCAAGGATGACTTCCGTGCCGGTCCGCTGGAAATGGTGACCGATCCCTCCACGGGCAAATATGCGGCTGTGCCCTACGATGGCTGGATTCAGGCCATCTGGTATCGCAAGGATATGTTCGAGCAAGCGGGCGTGCCTGCGCCCACCAGTTGGGACATCCTGGACCAGGCCTGCGACAAGCTGCCCGGCACGGGCAATCTGCTCTATGCCCTGACCCTGCCCACGGATCCGGGCCAGAACTATCCCCATCAGGTCTTCGAGCAGTTCGCCATCTCCAACAATGTGTGGCCTTTCGACGACAATGGCAACGTCACCATGAACACGCCCGAGATGGTGGAAACCCTGCGCTTCTACACCAGCCTGCAACGCTGTGCGCCTCCTGGCCCGCAGTACTGGCGCGGCGCCCGCGAGGCCTATGAGCTGGACCAGGCCGGCATGCTCTTCTACTCCACCTACATCATGGACGACCTGGTGGAAGGTTCGGGCACGGAAGGCGGCGGCAAGGTACAGATCGCGGTGCCCGATCTGGCCAAGAAGACGGGCTTCGCTCCCAAGCTGGAGGGTCCCAGCGGCGCTTCCGCCACCTACGGCCAGTTGGTGACCCTCGGCATCATGCAGGGCGCGGACCCGGTGGCCCAGGACGTGGTCAAGTTCTTCCTCACCGGCGAGAACTATAAAGACATCCTGGCCCTGGCTCCCTTCGGCAAGGTGCCTGTGCTCAAGAGCGCGGTGGGCGAATGGAAAGACCTGAGCCCCTTCTTCAAGGAGTACGATCCCGAGACCCTGGATCAGATTGCCAATGGCTATGACACCATGCAGCGGTGGCTCTTCAAGCCCGGCTACGACGCCACCCAGCGCGCGGTCGTCGGCGACATCGAAGGCCGCCTGCTGATTCCGCAGGCCATCGCCAACATCGCGTTGGATGGCAGCATGACGCCTGAATCCGCTGCGGAGTGGTTGCAGCAGCAGGTGGAACAGCTTTATCAGGATCGCCAGAACCAGTAACCATCGTCACGCCTTCAGGGGAGTCTGGCAACCAAGCCGGGCTCCCCTGTTCTGAAATATAGGATTCGGATCAGGATTAGGATTAAGATCGCCAGGCCGACGTTGGGCGAGGCGGCAACGGGCGTGATGCGTGAAAACGTAAAACGTGAGAGCGTTACGCATCACGCATTACGTTTCACGGCTCGCCAACCTGGCCGCGAGACGTTTTCGCTAGGCGTCGGCAAGCCATTGCTCGGGCCGACGATTTTGATACCCAAAGGAGGGAGGTCATGTCCTCATCCACGGAGGCGGTGCAAAAATACCAGAAGCGGCGATGGTCTTCTCTGAAATCGCAGGAGGCCAGACTGGCCTGGCGGCTCTTGTTGCCCACGGCCGTGATCGTCTTCGGTCTGGTGATTTTCCCCGCCATCTTCAGCATCTGGATCAGCTTTCACAAAGTCGATCTCAGCAATTTGAACGACGTGTTTCACGCGCCTTATGTGGGGTTGGATAATTACAAACGGGTGATCCATGATTACGCTTTCAAATGGCAAAGCTGGAAGAATATGGGCGCGTACATCACCAGCATCGTCTACTCCTTCGTCAGCACCCTTCTCACGATTATCATCGGCCTCATTGCGGCGTTATTGCTCAACCGCCCCTTCCGCGCCCGAGGCGCGTCCCGCGCGGTTTTCCTGTTCCCCTATGTGGCCCCCATCGTCAGCGTGGCCTTTGTCTGGCGGTGGCTGCTGGACCCCAAGCCCTCGGGCGTGGCCAACGACATCCTTATGCGGTTGAATCTCATCGATCGGCCCTTGGGTTTCCTCTCCACGCCGGGCCTGGCCCTGCTGCTGGTCATCCTCTTCACGGGCTGGCGTTATTTCCCCTTCGCCATGCTCATGATCCTGGCCCGACTGCAGGCCATCGACAAGACCCTTTATGAAGCCGCGGACGTGGATGGGGCCAACGAGTGGCACAAATTCTGGTATATCACCATCCCCGAGTTGCGCTATGTGCTGGGCGCGCTTTTCCTGCTGCGCCTGATCTGGACCTTCAACAAATTCGATGACATCTTTCTGCTCACCGGGGGCGGTTTCGGCACCAACGTGCTGCCCGTGCTCACCTATCAATTCAGCTTTCGCCTGTTCAATTTCGGCGTGGGCGCCGCCGCCGCCATGATCCTGTTGGTCACATTATTGATCTTCCTGGTGGTCTACGTCGGCGTGTTCATGCGCTATACCGAGGAAGCCTGAGGAGGATATGATGACTGCTGCAATCTACGACCATCGTCCCAAGAACTTCATCGAACATTTGGCGGCGCACATGAGCTGGCGCAAGTTCATCTTCGCCCTCGTCCTGTTCATGTTCCTGTCGGTCATCCTGTTTCCCTTCTACTGGATGATCTCCTCATCCTTCAAAACCTACGCCGAGATCGGCGGCCGCCATCCCGTCTACATCCCCAACGAACTGCGCTGGGACGCCTATCAGGAATTGTTCGGCTACTGGAATTTCGGACGCAACATCATCAACAGCTTCCTGGTGGCCATTCCCACGGCCCTCATTGCGGTCGTGCTCTCCACCATGGGTGCCTACGCCTCCGCCCGGCTGAGCTTTCGGGGCAAAAACGTGATGCTCAACAGCATCCTCATCATCTACCTGTTCCCAGGCATCCTGCTCATCATCCCCCTCTTCGCCATGCTGGCCAAGATCGGGGCCGCCATCGGCTTCGAAGTGCAGGACAATCTGGGTATCCTCGTCTTCACCTATCTGGCCCAGACCCTGCCCGTGGCCCTTTACATGCTGGCCAACTACTTCCGCACCATCCCCGAAGAGATCGAACAGGCTGCGCTCATCGACGGCTGCACCCGCTCCCAGGTTATCTGGAAGGTGACCCTGCCTCTGTCGGTGCCGGCGCTGGTGTCGGTGGTGATTTACACCTTCATGATCGCCTGGAACGAGTTCCTCTACGCCCTGGTCTTCCTGAACGACCGGGATATGTTCACCATGCCCATCAAGATCAACACCATTTTCAACGACCCCACCCCGCGGCCCCACGTGGTCATGGCGGCCTCCACCATCATGACCATTCCCATCATCATCCTCTTCCTGGCCATGGAGCGCTATCTCACCGAAGGTCTGGCCGCGGGCGGCGTAAAGGGATAATCGCTTATGCGCATCGGTTTCATCTCCACCCGTCTCAACGGCGCCGATGGCGTGTCGCTGGAAGTGGAAAAATGGATGACCGTGCTCACCCGCATGGGGCATGAATGCTTTTTCTGCGCGGGCGAACTGGGCGGCTACGCCGCGGGCGGCACGCTGATTCCCAGGCTCCACTTCAAGCACCAGTCGATCATCGCGCTCTCGCGGCGGGCCTTTGGCCCGGATCGCGAAACCGATCCCGAACAGCTTGTGGAAAATATCTACGCGGTGGCGGACGAGATTCGCCCGCCCCTGCGCGCGTTCATCCGCAAGCACAAGCTGGATGTCATCATCGTTGAAAACGCGCTGGCCATCCCCATGAATCTGCCCCTGGGCGTGTGCCTCACGGGCCTCATCGCCGAGTTGGGCATCGCCACCATCGCCCATGACCACGACTTCTATTGGGAGCGGGAGCGCTATCAGGCCAACGCCATCCTCGACCTGCTGGACACCACCTTCCCGCCCGATCTGCCCACCATCCGCCACGTCACCATCAACTCTATCGCCCAGCGCCGCCTGAAGCACCGCCGCGGCATCGACTCCGTAGTCATCCCCAACGTGATGGATTACGACACGCCGCCGCCGGGCGTGGATGAGTACAATGGGGATTTCAGGGAGATGTTGGGGCTGAGCGAGGAGGATGTGTTCGTCTTGCAGCCCACGCGCGTCATCCAGCGCAAGGGCATCGAGATGGCCATCGAACTGGTGCGCAGGCTGGATGATCCCCACGCCCATCTCTTCATCACCCATAGCGCCATGGACGAAGGGCTGGACTACTGGCATTGGCTGCAACGCGAGGCCCGTCTCATGCAGGTCGATCTCCAGCTCATCGATTATCTGGTGGATGTGAAGCGGCGGATGGAGGACGGGCACAAGATCTACAGCCTGTGGGACGCCTATCTGCACGCGGACCTGGTCACCTATCCCAGCCTGTATGAGGGCTTTGGCAACGCCCTGCTGGAGGCCATTTACTTCAAGAAGCTGATCGTGGTCAATCGCTATCCCGTCTACAACGCGGATATCCGTCCCCTGGGCTTTGAATTTGTGGAACTGGATGGTTATGTGGATGATGGGGCGGTCGAGGAAGTGAAAGCGTTGTTGGACGATCAGGCCGAAGTGCGGCGTCGGGCCGAGAAAAATTACGAACTCGCCCGTGAACACTTCTCCTTCCAGACGCTGGAAAAGAAGCTCCGTGCGATCCTCGCCGATTTTCAGTAGGTCAGTGGCAACTGACCAGGCGATGAAACGACCAAACGACCAGACGACCGATATGACCTCGCCGCGAGACCGCATTCGACACTGGCTGCGCGCCATCTACACGGAATCCCAGGCCCGATGGCTGGAAGAGGCCATTGCCGGACGCATCGCAGCCTTTCGAGCCCACCATCCCGAAAAGATCGTCAGTCATCCCCTGGATGACATTCTGACCGAGCGGGACGCCATCCTGATCACCTACGGCGATCAATTTCAGACGCCCGGCCAGCCCCATCTGCACTCCCTGGCCCGTTTCCTTGACGCCCATCTCCGTGATGTGCTGGACGGCGTTCATATCCTGCCTTTCTTCCCCTACTCCTCGGACGATGGCTTCTCGGTCATTGACTACAAGCGGGTGGCCCCGGCCCTGGGCGATTGGGAGGATATCGCCCGGTTGGAGCGGCGCTATCGGCTCATGTTCGACGCGGTGATCAATCACATTTCGCGAGAAAGCGCCTGGTTTCAGGGGTTTGTGCGGGGCGAGGAACCCTATCGAGATTATTTCATTGTCGTGGACCCCAACGTCGACCTCTCTCAGGTAGTGCGGCCGCGGGCGCTGCCCCTGCTCACGCCCGTGGAGACTGTCGAGGGCGTGAAATATGTGTGGACGACCTTCAGCGCGGACCAAATCGACCTGAATTACGCCAACCCGCGGGTGGCGCTGGAGATCATCGACGTTCTGCTCTTTTATATCGAAAAAGGCGCGCAGATCATTCGTCTGGACGCCATCGCCTATCTGTGGAAAGCGATCGGCACGCCCTGCATCCACTTGCCTCAGACCCACGCCATGGTGAAGCTGTGGCGGGCCATCTTCGACGCCACCGCGCCCGACGTCCTCATCATCACCGAAACGAACGTGCCCCACGCGGAGAACGTCAGCTATTTCGGGGACTATTTGCCCGAGATGGGCAGAACCGATGAGGCGCAACTGGTCTATAACTTCACCCTGGCTCCGCTGACCCTGCATGCATTTCAATCGGCGAACGCAACCAAGCTTTCGCAATGGGCCGCGGGCCTGGAAGCGCCGCCGGGCGCCACCTTCTTCAACTTCATCGCCTCGCATGATGGCATTGGCGTGCGCCCGGCCGAGGGCATCCTCACCGACGCGGACATGCAGGCGTTGGTGGACCGCACGTTGGCTCATGGCGGGCAGGTGGGCTATAAGGCGAATCCCGACGGCAGCAAGAGCGTCTATGAGCTGAACATCACCCTGTATGATTTTCTGAATCACCCCGATCATTCCGACCAGGCCATGGACGTGGCCCGTTTCCTGGCGTCCCAGAGCATCCTCCTGGCCCTGGCGGGCGTCCCCGGCATCTACGTGCACAGCCTGTTCGGCTCCCGCAACTGCCACGCCTGTTTCGAGCAAACCGGCCGGGCCCGCTCCCTCAATCGGGAGAAGTTCGACCTGGCCGCCATCGAGGCCCTGCTGGCCGACGAGTCCAGCCATCAGCGGCAGGTGTTCGAGGGGTATCGCCGTATGCTGGCCGTGCGTCGGGCCCACGCGGCCTTTCATCCCTTCGGGCCTCAGACCGTCCTGCACCTGAACCCCGCTATCTTCGCGGTGCGCCGCGCGTCGCCAATGGACGACGAGCGCATTCTCTGTCTGACCAACGTCAGCGCCCAACCGCAATCGCTGACCCTGCCGCCGGGCCGCTGGCGCGATTTGCTGAACCCGGGCGATGCGCTTTCGGGCGAGTTCACGCTGCCTGGCTATGGCGTGGCCTGGCTGACTTCAACGACCTAAGGAACCATCTAAACTGAAAGCAAATTGAAACCAAGGCTTTTGGTTTGCATTGGATCATCCATGAAAGGCGATTCTCTGGCCGCGCCGCCGCCCGCAGGTGAACCTGCGGGCTAAAAACGACGCCCCATGAATGGGGCTACGGTGCATGTCGCGCGCCGCAGGAAGCCGGGTTCACCCGGCGTCGTTTCGTAGCCCGGAGCTTCAGCTCCGGGTGGCCGAGGCCGAAAACACCTGATTTCAAAATGCGTTTAGTTTAGTCTTTGTTTGTAACTGCTAAGGTAGTTGGCCCCAATCGCCCCTCTTTTGCCACGAAGACACGAAGGAAACGAAGGCGCGAAGTCATTCAAAAAAGATTTTATCCGTGTTTCCTCGTATCCGTGTCGAGTGAACAGGGCTATGTTAGCAGTTACTCTTGTTTTTGTGTTTGCGGACTGAAGTGGGCCCCTGAAGGCTGAAGGCCGGCGGACGGCCTACGTCGTCCGGTGGAGGTCAGAAGGTCAGCAAGCCAGAGGTCAGAGCGGCAGTAGTCAGACGGCAGTTGCGCTTGCCGTTGCCCTCGACCTGACAGGCCCCTGGCCGATGCTCGGATGCCAAGAAGTCCGGTGTCATGTTTTGTAGAGTTCGGATATTGGACGATGACGGCGGGGGACCTGTCAGGTCATCATGGCGCCGGCTCGAACTTCATCACCCGCGCGTTGTCCGCATCCGCCACCCAGATGAAGCCGTCGGGCGAAGCCGCGACGCCGTTGAGATAGCCGAACTGGCCCGGACCCGAGCCGTACTCGCCCCAGGCCGCCTTCGGATTCCCCTGCGCGTCCCACACCAGCACCCGCCAGCCCGTGGGATCGGCGGCGTACACCCGGTTGTTCTTGTCCACAGCCAGATAGGGCTTCATCAAGATATCCTGCCCCTCCCAGCCGGGCACGGGCCACGCTTTGAGGAACTGGAAGTCGGGGGAGAACTTCTGGATGCGCTGGTTCCAGGTGTCGGCCACATAAACGTTGCCGTCGCCATCCACGGCGATGCCCACGGGCTCATCGAAATACCCGTCGTCGACGCCCGCGCCGCCGAACTGCGTCACCGGCTGGCCGTCGGGCGTGAACACCTGCACCCGCTTGTTGCCCGTGTCCGTCACCAGCAGATTGCCGTCCTGGGTGAAAGCGATGGCGCGCGGGCCCCAGAACACGCCCATCTCGCCCAGTTGGCCATCGGTGGAGACAAACGCGCCCCAGGCGGTGATGAACTCGCCCTCGGGCGTGAACTTCTGGATGCGGTGATTCCATGTGTCGGCCACATAGACATTGCCATCCGGGCCGATGGCCACGTCCCAGGGCTCGTTGAACTGGCCCGGCTGATCGCCGAAGCTGCCCCACGCGTTCATCATCTGGCCGTCGGGCGAGAACACGACGATGCGATGGTTGCCCGTATCCGCCACATAGATGCGGCCATCCGCGGCCACGGCCATATTGCGCGGGGTGGCGAGTTGCCCCGCCCCGCCCACGATCTGCACCGCGGGATGGTCGATATATAGATTTTCGAAGGGGTCTGTGGTGACGCCCTCCTCGGCCAGCGCCGGCAGCGTGGTCAGGTCCCATACCTGCGCCGCGATATCCTTGCGGATGAACATGATGAAATGGTCGGCCGGGCTCCAGTCCGCAATGGGCTGCTGATATTTGCGATAGAGCACGATATCCCAGAAGACCTTGCGGGACTGAGGGTCCTTGATCCAGCTCCAGAGCAAGGGCAGGCCCTTCAGCACCGTGCCGTCGGGCTGCGGCGCGCCATCCACCAGTTGCTTGTACGTCTCCTTGGGCCACCAGATCTGCCGGTATTCGATGCGATAATACTTTTTCCCCAGGAAAGGCTTGGCCTTGCCCTCGTTCTCGATGCCCACCAGCACCACGGGCGCATCCTTCAGCGCTTCACGGGTAATGCCCGCGCCCACATATTTCTTGTTGGGGAAGTCGCGGAAATACCACTCGAAAGGCCATGTGGTCTCATTGTCATAGACAAAGGCCAGCGCATTCTCGCCCACCGTGCGACGGGAGATCTCCCGCAGGTCATTCACCACGATTTTGATATCGGGCGTGCCGTGCGCGTACACCAGCGGCTCGATGGGATAATCGTAATTGACGTAATTCAGCAAAAACGACGTGCGCACCCAAAACAGGGCCAGCAATCCCAGCAGACTCAACAACACCAGCCGCCCGCTCAGCCCCCAACCCAGCGTCCGCATCTTGCGATAGAGGAACCACCCCAGCCCCATCAGCGCCAGCGCGCCGATGAGCGCAGCCATGGTCTGACTCAGCGCCTCCAGCGATTTGCCCTGGAACGGGCGTTGCTTCAACACTTCGTAAAACACAATCAGCCAGATGGGCGCGCCCAGCAACACCCACAGGCCGCCCTGCTTCCAGACCGCTCGCCAATCGATGGCCTTCAGCTTCCAGGCGATCCACCAGCCCGCCAGGATCGACATGGGCAGGGCGAAATGCGTCGTCAGCCAGGGCATCTTCTCGCCCGCCCAGGTGTACGCGCCCCAGGTCAGCGCGATCCACCACACCAGATAAAGCAGCCACAGGTCGCGCACCGATTGGGGCGCCGCCGCGTCATCGGTGATGGAGGCGTCCACCGACTGGCGGCGGAAGATACGCACGAGAATGCCGATGGTCGCCGCGCCGCTGAGCAGCATGGGGATGAATTCGTAGAGAGGGACGAGCATGAAATAATAGAACCAGGGTTGATTCCCGCGGGCCACCTCCTGTTGCGAAAGCCAATAGCCCAGCGCGCCCACCAGGCCCGTGGCCACGCCTCCGCCATTGGTGAAGAAGGTGGTGAAAAACAGCAGCATCAGGCCGTAGTAGAGCCCCAATCCGCCCAGATACGCGTAGAGATCATCCTGCGTCGAAGCCCACCACGCGCCCAACGCCGTGAACAGAATCCACATGACCGCAAACACGACCACGGCGATAAGGGTGTCGCGGGCCAGCGGGTCGTTGAAATTGATGCTGGAGGGATTCCCGCCGAACATCTTGATGAAGAACGCAGCGAACAACGGCCCAGACAGCGTCACCACCCACACCGTCACGTCCCACTCCCGCCAGCCGTGGATCTTGTCGCTGCCGTAGCCTTTGAACATGAGCCAGAAGGCCCCAGCCAACATGGCTCCGCCCAACACAGCCATCGGCCACACCGGAAAGCCCAGGCTGTTGCTTTTTACCACCTGGCCCACGGGCGCATGGATGGATTCATACATGGGATAGACCAGGAACAGCCCGCCCAGAGCGAGCAGGCCCAGGAAAGGCCACTTGTATCCCTTCGTCTGCCAGTTCCCGGCCAGCAAGCGCCACAGCAACACGAGCACGAGGTAGCCCATGAGGATGATGACATAGATGAACGCCACCTCCTTGGTCGTGTACAACAGCCCCAACATGGCCGCCATCGCCACCAGCAGCTTCTTTTCTCCCTTCTGGATGTAGAGAAAGATGAGGAGAATGACCGCCAGGGCGAAGAAGATGGCGTAGAGGTCGTGGCGGATGTAACGGCTGTGGAAGAGCAGGGATGGGGACAGGGTCAGCATGACCGCGGCCAGAAACGCGCCCAGCTTGCCCAACCAGGGCCGAGCCCACCACAGCATCGCCACCACGCCCGTGCCCAGCAGCACCACCGGGAACCGGGCCGAGAAGTCGCTGGGCCCGAAAATGAAATAGCTCAGCGCGGTGAGGTGAAACAGCAGCGGGCCGTGCATCAACGGATCATGCCGAAAGCCTGTGCCATTGTACAGATTGTAGCTGTACGTGGTGTGCAGGCTCTCATCGTGGCTCATGGTGCGGGCGCCCACATCATACACCCGTAGGATGAAGGCGATGAGCACCAGTGTGATCCATGCGATCTTCTCCCAGTTCAGGCGGAGATAGACCACCGCCGGGCTGTCGAGAATCGAGGTGGCGTGAGGGGAATCGGAGTGTTGTGCGGTCATGGCGATCGGTTCGTCGGATGAACGTTGGAAATGCCGATGGAATAGGGTGGCGGGTGAATGTGTTATATTCTACTCGAATCGTAACTGCTAACGCACCCCGGTTAACAAACCACAAAGAGCACAAAGAACACGAAGAAAAAATGTATAAATTTCCCTTTGTGCCTTTGTGTCTTGGTGTTCTTAGTGGTTTTCGGGTGACGACCGGTGACGACCTTAAACTAAACGCATTTTGAAATCAGGTGTTTTTGGCCTCGGCCACCCGGAGCTGAAGCTCCGGGCTACGAAACGACGCCGGGTGAACCCGGCTTCCTGCGGCGCGCGACATGCACCGTAGCCCCATTCATGGGGCGTCGTTTTTAGCCCGCAGTTCACCTGCGGGCGGCAGCGCGGCCAGAGAATCGCCTTTCATGGATGATCCAATGCGAACCAAAAAGCCTTGGTTTCAATTTGCTTTCAGTTTAGTGGTTACCACGAATCCGGATTTTCAATCGGGAATGGCAAATAGCAGTTTGCGCCAGGCCCGACGCAGTGGCGCATGTTGGCGGGCGTATTCCGTGGCCAAATCCCGCTGAACATCCAGCAGCGGGCGGCGGAGACATTCGGTCTCCGCTTCGGATAGGCCTTCGCCCAGAATGACGCGGGGATAGGCCACGTAGGGGCGGGGATGGAAGAAGGTGGGACGTAGCTCGCGAACGTATGCGGCGGTGTTCTGGATGTTGTCCATGGTCTGGTCGGGCAACCCCACCATGACATAGGCCCGCACGTTGATGCCATACCGTTTCGCTGCGGCCACCACTTCGTGGATATAGGCCAGATAGGTTTTGGCGTGACGTGCATCCTCCACCCGCCCGATACGCACGAGCTCCTCCGGGTCGCCCGATTCGACGCCGATCTTGATGGTGGTGCAGCCCGCGCGGGCCAGCTTCTTCAGCAGGGTTGGATCGAAATGCTCGGGCCGGGATTCACATTCCCAGGGCGTGTGGAAGTTCGCGGCGATCAGACCCTCGGCCACGTCCATCGCCCACGACCGTTCTGCCGCGAAGACGGGATCGCGGGCCATGACGCGTCGCGGCCCGAATGACCGCTCCAGCCACAGCATCTCCTCCACCACGTCCGAGGCCGGGCGCTGGCGGTGCGAACGGCCCTGGGCTCGCACGTAGGCGCAATAGGCGCAATTGTCATCGCAGCCGCGGGACCCGAACAGGGTGAGGAAACCGTACTTCTGCCAGGGAACCGCGTCCCAGGCCGGGCGAGGCAGGCGTTGGGGGTGGCGAAGCAGGCCGGCGAAATTGTGTTCGTCGGGAAGCAGGTCGTGGGCTTTGACGATGCCAGGATCGGGCAGCGGCCCGGACGCCAGCCTGGCAAACGCCAGCTCCGGGTCGCCCGCCAGCATGTGACTGGCTCCCGCCGCCAGCAAGTCCTCGCCGTTGTAACGCACACCCGTCCCCAGGGCGACGATGGGCGTTTGGGGAAAAGCGGCCCGCAGGGCCGAGATAGCCTGTTTGTCCACGTCCAGCGTGCCCCAGCTCGCATAGACGCCCAGCAGGTCGGGCTGCAACGCTCTCACCCGGTCGATGGTCTCCTCCAGACCGATTTCCTCGCCCACCGCGTCCACCAGCCCCGCGTCGATCTCCGCCTCGCGCAGCGCCGCCAGGATGACGGCCAGCGTGTGAGGCGGATAGAGAAAGCCGGTGGACATGGCTCCAAACGAGGCCGTGCCCTCCCGGTTGGGAAGGAGGTCTGTGGTGGAAGGAGGATTGAGGAGAAGGACGGGCATGGCGGATGTTCAGTAATCAGTGATCGGTCTTCAGAGTGCAGTCAACCTTGCAATTTTACTCCATCCCGGCGTCGATGTCGAACGTTGCAGTCAGGCCGTCGGGCGTCAGGTGGGTTACGTGCATGGACCCGACAGAGGCGGGAAGCTAATCACGTAATGCGTAATGCGTGATGCGTAAGGATTTTACGAATCACGGATGACGCATCACGCCCGTTGCAGATTCGCCCAACATGGGCTTCAAATCCCCTTCGCAAACCAACGCAACGCTATTTGCGGATCAGCTCATAGATGACCACCGGCTCGCCCCCGGCGTCACCCTGAACGACCATCAGCAGCTTCAGGCCCGGCGGCGGGTTTTCGGGATCATCCACCAGGGGCGCGAATTGAGGGCGCAGGTTATGGGCTTCATAACCATCGATGGCCCAGAATTTGGCGCGGTGATGGCGGGCGTAGGCCAGGGCTTTATCCACGCTGGCCGCGGGCGTGGGAACCCATGCCGCGCCCGCGTGGTAGGCGATGGCGGGATAGCGGCTCATCACGATGTCGCCTGGTTCGACATAAGGCGCGAGGGCCTTGCCCGCTTCCAGGTGCACGGGCCGGGCCGAACCGGGTAGATAGGCCGTGTCCGCCTGCCGCGGCGTCATCACCAGGAAGAAGACCGCCAGCAGCGCCGTCGGCAGCCAGACCAACCATGTCAGGTTGCCTCGATTTTTCCCTGGCCTTGGCGCCTTCGCGTCTTTGCGTGAGATCGTCCAAACCGTATCCTGCAGCCAGTCGCCCAGCTCCAACAACCCATGTCCCGCCCAGATCATCAGGATGGGGACCAGGGCCGCGATATAGCGCTCCTGCACGAAGAAAAGGATGAAGCTGAGGCCGGGTAGCAGGGTGAAGGCCAGGAAAAGCTCGTTCCAGGCCCGTTCCCTGTCCCAGGCGCGGCGGAACAGCCCCAGCGCCAGGGGGAGCAGCAGATACCACGGGAAGAGATGGATATTGAAGAGCTGAGCGAACAGCTTGAGCGTGTTGCCGTAGAGGATGCGGGCGTAAGCCACGGGATTCGCCAGGATGTAATCCAGCGCGGATGCAGCCGCGATCTCCTCGCTGAAAAAGCGCACCTGCTGGCCCGTGCTGTCCAGTCCCCATGTCTCGATATCGAACTGGCGGAAGCTGCCCAGCGCCAGTCCCTCGGCCGTGGCGAAATTCGCCCCCACTTTCTGGCTGATGGTCCATACGCCCGTGGCTTCGTGCACCCGATAGAGATAGGGGAAGATGACCGCCAGGAAGACGATCCCCAGCAGCAGGGGATAGCCCAGGTTGCGGATGCGGGGCGGGCGGCTCAGCGCCCGCAGGCCCAAAATCAACCCCATCGCTCCCAGGAAGACGACCGCCTCCGGCCGCACGTAATAGGCCAGGGCCAGAAAGACGCCCGCCAGGGCGATATCCAGCGCCCGAAATTTCTGGAACGCGCGATAGGCGAAGAACACGCCCGTCAGCGACAGCGCCCAGTAAGGCGGCTCGGTCAGCGTGCCCCAATAGAGGGGCATGAGCGCGGTGGCGGGCGCCAGGGCGATGAGCAGACCCGCGGCGATGGCGCTTTTCGTCCCGTAGACGCGTCGGGCCAGAAAGTAGATGACCAACACCAGCCACACGCCGAACAGGATGAAACTCCAATCGCTGGCCCGCTTCATGTCGCCCGTCAGCAGCGTCAGCGCGGCGTTGATGAAGGGGTAGCCGGGCGTGTGGTGATAATCCCAATGATTGGTGAAGGCGAGATGGTAGCCCTGGCCGCGGAACCAGTTGCGGCCCAGCCACATGTAGAAAGGCTCATCGCCCCACACGATACGTTCGGCCCCGGCGTAAACATATCTCACCACAAACGCCAGCAGGCCCAACAACAGCGGCGGGAGGATAGAAGATCGACGGAATGTATCGGTCATGAGTTCATGAGAGATCGTTCGTTGATGATGGCGTCTCCAATTCCTCCTCCCCCTCTTTGCCGCGTTTTTCCAAGGCGTCCACCCGCAGGCGCAGGATCGCGATCTCCTGGGTCAGCGTGCGTATCTGATCGCTGAATTTGGAAATGACCAGCGTAAGCTGGAAGATGATGAGCAAGAGACCGATGATGCCCAGGCCCAGGAAAAGCGCGGGGGGATATTCGATGCCGAGGAAAAAGGCAATCTGATCGAGCGGCGTGATGAGGATAGGGGTAGCGACCAGCGTCAGCGCGGCCAGCAGCCACAAAAGCGCATATTCCTCTTTCAGACGCCGCGTGCGCATGAGGTTGATGATGGTGAACAGCACGATCAACCCGATGACGAAAAGCAAAAGACGCGCGCGCGGGGACATGGGCCAAAGTATAGCATAATTCATTCAGACCTTGGAGCTCTGCGCAGAGCTCCAAGGTCTTATGCGCGGCGCGGATGAAGCCGTTGCTGGTCGGATCGCTCTATTCGAAATTGTGGGAACGCTCTCAAGGTGATTTGACAACACAGCGTTTTTGGTGCAGGATCAAGGCGATACGATGCGCTTTTCCCCCGTCCCCCACCTGATACGCGCCGTTTCCCATGCCTTATCTCAACCTATCTACCAACCGAACCGTGCCTTTGCAGAAAACCTCCTTTACCATCGGTTCCGATCCTTCCTGCGACCTTCCCCTCACGGACAAGGCAGTGGCCCCGCGCCATCTCATCCTGCAATCGCGCGGGGATGGCTGGCAGGTGGCGACGCTGAATCTGCACGCGCCCGTGACCGTCAACGATCGACCCATATCCGGGCTGGCTTTGTTGCATGACGGCGACCGTATCCGCATGGGTGAGGGCGTAGAATTTGTCTGGCGCGAAGCGGATGCGCCGCCGCAGAAAGGCCCGTGGCTGGGGCTCCTGCTGATTTTTCTGGCCGTGATCGCGGTTCTAAGCATCCTTTTCGCGGTGTATCGATTCGACGCCGCCTATCTGGAGGGCGTGCTCCCCGCCACCATGGCTCCGGAGACGACCATGCAACCCGCGCCCGCTCCTGCATCCGGTGCGCCCATGCTCCAGCCCGCGGGCGTCAGCCCGAACGGGCATCCGGTGTATGAAATGACTTTGTCCGGGGATGGGAAGAGCCCGTAGGGTGGACGTGTGGGGGCGAAAGGGGCAACTCGAGCGACGGTTCGCCGATATCGATGAACATAGCGGGGCGCGTAGCCCCGTAAACCAGTAAACCTGGAAAACCGGTTCCATTCGCTCATCCACCCGGTCTACTGGTGTACCGGTCTACCGATTTCCTGGTCTACTAACTCTATTTTCAAAAGGGGGCCTGACTTGCCCATGCGCCCGAAATTGTCGAAGATTAGAAGCTGGGATACAATAATCGCAAGGCCGATCTTTCTTATTTCTTCTCTTATCCCGGCGAGATTTCCATGACTTCCAACAATCCTTTTGCTGGCAAACTCATCCTGGTGGTCGATGACGAAGCGCGCATGATTCGCTTTGTGCAATACAATCTGGAATTGGAGGGTTTTCGGGTCATTACCGCGCATAACGGACTGGAAGCTATCGAGAAGGTGCGTACGCAATTGCCCGATCTTGTGATTCTGGATGTGATGATGCCCGAGATGGATGGTTTCGAGGCGCTGGAACAAATCCGTAAGATCTCGGATGTGCCCGTGATCATGCTCACGGTGAAGAACGAGGATGAGGACAAGCATCTAGCCTTCTCCAGCGGCGCCGACGACTATCTCACCAAGCCCTTCAGCCCTCAGGAGTTGGTGGACCGGGTGAAGGCGGTGCTGCGGAGGACGTCCGGGCCTTCGTCCACTGACAGCCAGATTTTGAAGATCGACGATCGATTGCAGATCGATTTCGCCAGCCGCGAGGTCATCGTCGATGGCAAGCGTATCAGCCTGCGCCCCACCGAATGGCGACTACTCTATCATCTTGTGAAGAATGCGAACTGGGTCATGCCTGCGGAGCTGCTTCTGCAGAAGGTGTGGGGCTATGAGTACAAGGACGACGTGCAGCTTCTGCGCCTCTACATCGCCTATCTGCGCAGCAAAATCGAGAAGGACACCAGTAATCCCCAGTACATTCTCACCGAGCGGGGCGTGGGCTATCGCTTCGTCATGCCCGAGAAGTCCTCCTGACTGTTCCGAAAATAGCGTTGTCGTTGGTTGAGAAAGGATCGCCAAGCCAAGATTGGCCGAGGCGGCAACGGGCGTGATGCGTGAAAACGTGAAACGTGAGAGCGTTACGCATCACGCATTACGTTTCACGGCCCGCCAGCCTGGCCGCGAGGCGTTTTCATTGGTATCGGCGCGGGGTTGCCCGCCGTCGGACTGCTTTGAAAATAGATTTGGAGGACGCAGATGACGCAGATTGAAACGAATGAACGCAGATAAAAAGAAAAAAATCGTAACTGCTAACGTACTTGACTTTAGGCCGCCAAAAGCCACGTGTCTTCGTGGCAAAAAGTGGTGGCGATACCTTAGCAGTTACAAAAAATCTGTAAAAATCATCTGCGGAAATCTGCGATGCGAAGCATCCATGTCATCTGCGTTCTCATTTTCATCGGTATCGGCGCGCTGCCGCGCGTGGCGCCTGTTGCGTCACGTTCTGACGTTTTACGCTTGACGTTTGACGGTGGTATACTTGCCTATTGAACGTCATCCCATACATCGTCATTTTTCCGGAGGTCATTCGTGCGCGTTTCGGTCTTGCAAGAAAATCTGGCCAAGGGCCTTTCCATTGTCGGGCGGGCAGTCGCCAGCCGCAGCACGCTGCCTGTGTTGAATAATATCCTGCTGGAGACAGAGCATTCTCAACTCAAGCTCTCCGCCATGGATATGGAGATTGCCATCAATTGTTGGGTGGGAGCGATGGTCGAGGAGGAAGGACAGATCACTGTGCCCGCGCGTCTGCTCAGCGATTTCGTGAACTCCCTGCCCAAAGAACGCATCGATATGGAGCTCAACGCCCGCACGCAGACCCTGCATCTGCGCTGCGCCCATTACGAGGCCAACATCAAGGGCATCGACGCCAACGAATTCCCCATCATCCCCACCTACCAGGGCGACATGGACGCGCCCAGCGTGGAGGTGGAGCCCGCGAAGCTGCGTAGCATGATCGATCAGGTGGCCTTTGCCGCCTCGAAGGATGACAGCCGCCCCACTTTCACCGGCGTCTACACCCTGCTGGAAGGGGATCGGCTGACCATGGTGGCCACGGACGGTTTCCGTCTGGCCGTGCGCAGCGCCATCCTTGAAGAGCCTGCGGCCTCCAACCTGGGCGTGATCATCCCTGCGCGGGCCCTGACCGAACTCTCGCGCATCATCAGCACTGTCAGCCTGGGCGAAGATGACGGCGTGGAGGTCATCTTCACGCAGGCCCGGAACCAGATCATGTTCCACCTGCCGGGCGTGGACCTGGTGAGCCAGCTCATCGAGGCCAATTTCCCCGATTACAAGAAGATTATCCCCACCAGCTACAACACCCGCGCGGTGCTCGATACGGGCGAGTTCCTCAACGCCATGAAGGTGGCCGATCTCTTCGCCCGCGACGCGGCCCGCTCCGTGAAAGTGACCATGGAGCCTGGCGATCCGGGCAAAGTCATCCTCACCGCCACCAGTCCCGAGCTTGGCGACAACGTCTCCGAGATCGACGCCATGATCGAGGGCGAGGGCATGAACGCCACTTTCAACTCCAAATACATGATCGACGTGTTGCAGATCATCGACACGCCGCAGGTGGCCTTCGAGGCGGTGTCCGCCACCCGTCCGGGCGTGTTCCGGCCCGTGGGCGGCTCACCCGAGGATGAATATGTGCATGTGATCATGCCCATGAGTCCGCGGTGAGGCGGTCATTAGTCATCAGTTATCAGCGTTCAGTTATCCGTAGGACATGGAGACGCAGGCAAGCCAACCCCTGAATCCCTGGCTGTCCATCTGGTTCCGGCCGCGGGCGACCATTCGCTATATCATTTCCACTGACCCGACCTATCGGGTATATTCGTTAGCGGCCTTGGGCGGGATCTCTAAGGTGTTGGATCGAGCGATGTCGCGGGCATGGGGGGATTCGATGGCCTGGTACTGGATTGTTCTCCTGGTGCTGGTTGGCGGCCCGGTGGCGGGCGTGTTCGGCCTTTACATCGGGGGCGCAATTTTTCGTTGGGTTGGCAGTAAGCTGGGCGGTGCGGCGACTTCGGAGGAGGTTAGGGCGGCCATCGCCTGGGCCTCTTTACCAGGCATTGCCGGACTTGTGTTTATCATCCCTTATCTCATCTTTTTGCGATCGGAGGCTTTTACCAGCGAAACGCCTCGCCTCGATGCGATAGTAGCGCAATCTCCGGCGTGGGCCATACTTGTCTCCCTGCTTGGCATTTACCTTATCGTGATCGGGGTTGTGTTGAGCCTTTGGCAACTGGTGCTATTGAGCAAAACCCTGGGCGAAGTGCATGGCTTCTCGGCCTGGCGGGGTTTTCTGACCTATTTTATCCCCAGTTTTGTATTCTTTATTCTGCTTTTCGTCATCTTTGTGCTTCCCAGGGCGATTTACATCGGTCCCTGATGGCGAGCCTTCCCAGACGAAAAAACGCCCCCGGCCAATGGCAGCCAGGGGCGTTTCGTGGTGGTGAGAAGGGATGCTACACATCCAGATTCTGCACTTCCCGGGCGTGGCTGGTGATGAACCGTCGCCGGGGCGCGACCTCATCGCCCATGAGCATGGAGAAGATGCGGTCCGCCTCAGCCGCGTCCATGATGGTGACCTGCAGGGCCGTGCGCTTCTCCGGATTCATGGTGGTCTCCCAAAGCTGCTCGGGATTCATCTCGCCCAGACCTTTGTAGCGTTGCACGTTCACCTTCTTGCCATTGAAGCGGCGCAGCAGGCGATCCTTTTCCTCCTCGGTGTAGGCGTAGAGCTTCTCCTTGCCCGAAGAAATGAGATAGAGGGGCGGTTGGGCGATGTAAAGATGCCCGTGGGTGATGATGGGCTCCATGTAGCGGAAGAAGAAGGTAAGCAGCAGGGTGCGGATATGCGCGCCGTCCACGTCCGCATCGGTCATGATGAAGATATGGTGATAGCGCAGATTGTCGAGGTTGAACTGCTCGCCGATGCCCGTGCCCAGGGCCGTGATCAGCGCCTGGATCTCGCGGTTGCCCAGGGCCTTGTCCAGACGGGCCTTTTCCACGTTCAGGATTTTGCCGCGTAGCGGCAGGATGGCCTGGAAGCGGCGGTCGCGACCCTGTTTGGCGGAGCCGCCCGCGGAGTCGCCCTCCACGATGTACAGTTCCGACTTGGCCGGGTCCCGCTCCGAGCAGTCGGCCAGCTTGCCGGGCAGGGTCATGCTCTCCAGCGCGCTCTTGCGGATGACCAGGTCGCGGGCCTTGCGGGCCGCGGCTCGGGCGCGGGCGCTGGTCAGGCATTTTTCGATGATCTTGCGGGCCTCGCGCGGGTTGCTCTCCAGCCACTCGCTGAACACCTCGGTCACCGCGGATTCCACCTGATTGCGCACTTCGTTGTTCAGCAGCTTGACCTTGGTCTGGCTCTCGAACTGCGGATCCACCAGCTTGACGCTGATGATGGCGGTGAGCCCCTCGCGGGTGTCATCGCCCGAGAAATTGGGATCCTTGTCCTTGAGAAAACCCTGCTTGCGGGCGTAGTCGTTGATGCAGCGGGTGATGGCGCTGCGCAGGCCCGTGAGATGGGTGCCGCCGTCGGGCGTGTTGATGGTGTTGGCGAAGGCGTGGATCGATTCGCTGAAGCCGTCGGTGTACTGGATCGCGGCCTCGATCTGCGTACCGTCGTCGTAGGTGCGCTCCACGTAGACGGGGGAATGGAGGGTGTTGCGGTTCTTGGTGAGATAGCGCACGAAGGAAGCGACGCCGCCCTCGAAGTAGAAGCTCATCTCCCGCGGCTCCTCCGGACGCTCATCCACCAGACGGATGCGCAGGCCGCGGTTGAGGAAGGCCATCTCCCGGAAGCGGTTGACCAGGGTCTCGTAGTTGTAGCGGGCCTCGGGATCGAAGATGGTTTTGTCGTAGAGGAAATGCTGGTGCGTGCCCGTGTCATTCTTCGTGGTTTTCCCCACGACCTCCACGCCGGTGACAGGCTTGCCCTGCTCGAAGCGCTGGCGATAGACCTTGCCATCGCGCTTCACCGTGGACACGAACCATTCGCTCAGCGCATTCACCGCGCTGACGCCCACGCCGTGGAGGCCGCCCGAGACCTTGTAGCCGCCGCCGCCGAACTTGCCGCCCGCGTGCAGCTTGGTCATGACGACGGTCAGCGCGGGCAGGCCCGTCTGCTTCTGGATGCCCACGGGGATGCCGGCGCCATTGTCGATGACCGAGATGCTCTCATCCTTGTGGATGATGACGTCGATCTGGTCACAGCGGCCCGCCATGGCCTCGTCCACCGCATTGTCCACGACTTCGTAGACCATGTGATGGAGCGCGGCCTGGTCCGTGCCGCCGATATACATGCCCGGACGGCGGCGCACCGCCTCCAGACCTTCCAGAACCTGAATCTGATCTGCGGTATATTGCGTCGGTTTGCTTGCGTCTTGTTTCTTTTTTGCCATAGCGCTTGTTATCCGTTGTTTGTTGGTTCGTTGTTCGTTATTCGTTGGCGGCGTCTGTATCCGATGGGTTGAGCAAGAGCATGGCGCGGGTTTTGCGCCAGTGTTGGTAGCGGGATTGGTAGAAGATGAAGGCTGCGGCCACGATGGCGGCCCCCAGGTAGGCGTTGCCGAGGATGCTCAACGCCACGCCCCAATCCTGCACGCTGAGCCGGGCCCAAATGCGGGCGAATCCCTCCATCAACAGGAAGGTGAGGATGAGGAAGCCCAGGGTGCTGACCGCGTTGCGGCCGACCACGTTCAGGCTGCGCCACACAGCTCGGGCCAGATTAACGCCATCCAGGGCGATGGAAATGACCACGAAATAGAGACCAATGCTCAGCCAGATGCCGAAGCCAATGCACAGAATCCACAAAATGGTGATGAAAATCGCGCCCGCCGCGCCAAACAGCAACGCGATGGCGCCGACGAAACCGAAGACGAGGCTGAAGAGCGCCAGGGCGAAGAATAGGGCCAGCAGATAGAGGTTGACATTGAGCCACACCCATCCCCAGCGCTGAAAGAATGCGCCCGAAAGCAGTCGTTTTCCCTCCAGGGAGAAAGCGATCCACGTCAGCCAGAAGCCGCCGATCAGCACCCCGACCGGGATCAGGATGGCGGCCAGGAGAAAAGCGGTCTGCCAGTCCGACAGGGCATAGGTTTGGCTGGCCATGGGCGAGGCGATGGCGTGGAAGTCCAGCCGCGCCAACAGAGAGGGCATGCCCGTAAGCAGACCCGCCAGCAGGGACAACAGGTTGTAGCTGTCGCCCAGGGTTTGCAGGCTTTTCATGGCCGCGTCGAAACTGGCCGCGACGTCCGCCGGCATCTCAGGTTGATTGGCGAACAGGTCCTCCAACCCCTGAATCAGAGGGGCGATGGACACGCGCGGGCCCAGCCACAGGAAGAGATCGAGGAGGATGGGAGGGAGCAGCAACCACAAATGCCGGTTCAAAAAATCGAACCCCTGCTGCAAGGATTCAATGACGCCCAGGGGCTTGTCTTCGGCTTCGATTAACGTCTGCATAGCCCCTATATTTTACCATAATTCCCCGTTTTTCGGTAATCCATTCCGAAAATAGCGTGGCGTTGGTTTGCCAAAATGACTCGAAGCCCCCGTTGGGCGAGTCTGCAACGGACGTAATGCGTAATCCGTGATGCGTAACGACCTCACGGATTACGCATTACGTTTGCCGCTTCCCGCCTCGGACTGACGTGCGGGATGCGATGGCTGCTCGTCTTCAACGATTCAGCTCTTTGATATCTCGCGAGCGATGATATGCCGCTGGATCTCGCTGGTGCCTTCGTAAATCTGGAAGATCTTGGCGTCGCGCATCAGCTTCTCCACGGGATATTCCCGGCTGTAACCGTAGCCGCCGAAGACCTGCACCGCCTCGGTGGTGATCTTCATGGTCATATCCGCACAGAAGGCCTTGGCGTAGGCGGCCAGGGTCGTGTTGCGGTGGCCGTTGTCCAGCAGCCAGGCGGCCTTATGGGCCAGCAGACGCCCGGCCTCGATGTTGATGGCCATATCCGCCAGCTTGAAGCCGATGGCCTGTTTGGCGATGATGGGTTTGCCGAAAGCGATGCGGGTCTTGGCGTATTCGGAAGCCTCTTCGAACGCGCGGCGAGCCACGCCCACTGCCGCGGCCGAGACCGCAGGCCGGGAGCTGTCGAATACCTTCATGGCGATCATGAAGCCCGCGCCCTCGGGCCCAAGCCGGTTCTCCACCGGCACTTCCACTTCCTCGAAGAAGACCTCGCTGGCCCAGGCCGCGCGCTGGCCCATCTTGGGCAGATGCTGGCCCGTGGTCACGCCCCATTCCCGCTCCACGATGAACGCGCTGAGGCCGCCGTAGCGGTCTTCTTTGTTCGTGCGGGCGAAGACCACGAAGAGATCGGCCACCGGGCCATTGGTGATCCAGATTTTCGTGCCGTTGAGCACATACCTGTCCCCTTTCCGCTCCGCGGAAAGCTTGATGCCCGCCACGTCGGAGCCCGCGCCCGGCTCGGTGACGCAGTAAGCGCCCATGGTCCCTTCCGCCATGCGGGTGAGGTACTTTTGCTTTTGCTCTTCGCTTCCCGCGATCGTGATGGGCAGCGCGGCCAGGGAGTTCAGCATGAGCGCGGTCTCGATGCCCGAGCAACCCCAGGCCAGCTCCTCGGTGAGGATGACCTCTTCCAGCAGGGACATGCCCGGACCGCCGTACTCCTCCGGAATGTTGACGCTGAACAAGCCCAATTCCTGCGCCTTTTGGATCACGGGCCAGGGATATTCGTCGTTTTCATCGTAGTGGGCCGCCACCGGCTTGATTTCGTTTTCCGCGAAATCATGGGCCATATCCCGCAGCATCTTTTGTTCAGAAGAAAGTTCGAAGTTCAACATGGTGCGCCTCGTCGTTGAGAATGGGAGAGGATGAAGGTAGCGAATGGAATCCTGCATCCATTCTAGCATATACTAACGCAATGCGTCAAAGTCTTGTTGCGCAACGCGTCGTAGCTGGGGCGCTGCTTTGAAAATTGATCTCACGCCAAGTCGCTAAGTCGCAAAGGGAAAAGAAGCAAAGAATTCTTGGCGGTCTTTGCGACTTAGCGTGAGATTTTTGTCCGTATCGCCGCGGGCGCGCCCGCCGTCGGACCGAGTTCGGTTTTCCGCCCAATGCTACGGCAATGGCGCAAATGTGATTACGCAGGGGATGGGCAGACTGTCCAGCCCATCCTGCTCCCCGCCCGCCCCACTTCGCCAGCGCAGCCCCGTCGACGCACCGCCATCCAGATTCACCGCGTCGACCAGCCCGATATCCGCTTCTTGCAGGCGTTGGGCGAAGTCGGTCAGCGTGCTGCCATATCCGTCCACCACCCACAGCACCCGACCTTCGCCATCCACGCCCACCGCGGTGCGCCGGGCCAGGGTCCCATCGTCCATCTCGGCCATCTCTGGCACGATTTCCCCCCGCCACAGCAGCGTGGGCCAGCCCTGCACGCCCAGGGTCATGGGCGGAATGCGTTTCTTGGGCTGACGCACGATCTCGGCCCGGTTGTCCCGAATGACCAGGGCTGCCCCCCATTTGGGCCGCACCTGCGCCAACCGCTCCCCATCCACTTCCAGCAGGCCCATGTGTAGATACGCGCCCTCCTTTTCCCAATAGAATCCGCAATTGACCGCGGCCCGTGCATCCGTATCCCCGTCAAGCCACTGGCTCACCGTACGCGCGGCGTCGGGGTCGCCCTCGAAATGGACGCCGTAGCGCACCAGGCCCGGCGCATGGCGCAGAATCGCCAGATTGTCGGACGTCTTCAGCACCTCCGCGCCGGGGAAGATCAGCGTCCAGAAGGCGGGGAGGAGGGTGGGCGTGGGATCAGGATGGGGGCTGAGCGCAGGCAGGGACGCGGGCTTCGTGGCCGCGGACGCGTGCAGTTCCGCGGGCGTGGGCGTGAAGGTGGCCAGGAGGAGGGGCGAGACGGGCGATGGGGTTGGCATCGGTGGCGGGGCGGGCACGGTGCAAGCCGCTGCTAACCACGCAAGCACCGCCAGGAGAAACATACGGACCATGGGCCAAGTATCCCATCAGGCCCCTGAATTTGGCAACTTGTTGTTCCGAAAATAGCGTTCGTTGGTTTGCAAAAGCAACTCGAAGCCCACGTTGAGCGAGTCTGCCATGGACGTGATGCGTAATGCGTAATCCGTGAGGTCATTACGCATCACGCATTACGCATTACGTGCTTGGCTTTACGCATCCACGTGGCTGCGAGGCATTTTCATCGGTATCGGCGCGGGTTTGCCCGCCGTTGGACACAATCCCCGCTCTCAAGTACAATCAACCCATGATCACCATCGGCATCATCGACTACCTCAACGTCGAGCCCCTTTACTTTCGATTGCAGGAGCGGCTGGCGGGCAAACCCGTGCGCTTTCGCCGGGGCGTGCCCACCGAACTCAACCGGGCGCTGGCCGCAGGCGAGATCGACCTGGCCCCCATCAGCGCCATCGCCGCCGCCCGCCTGGCCGACCAGGTCGCCATCCTGCCCGATCTCTCCATCGCCACCCTGGGCGCGGTCAAAACCGTGCTCCTCTTCAGTTGGATGGCCGACCCGCGCGAGCTGGATGACTGCCGCATCGCCCTCTCCGATGAGTCCGCCACCTCGGCGGAGCTGGTGAAGATCCTGGCCCGCCACTTCTGGCGCATCACCCCCCGCTATGCCACCGAACCCCAGGACCTGGACGCCATGCTGCGGCGCTCCTCCGCGGCCCTGCTCATCGGCGACGACGCGCTGGTCGAGTCCGCGCATCGGCGGGAGATCCGGGGCCGAGGCCAGCCCTACGCGTTCGACCTGGGCGATGAATGGCTGAAGTGGACAGGATTGCCTTTCGTCTTCGCCCTGTGGGCCGCGCGCCGCGAGGCGTTGCCCCTGTTGGCCGAACTGGACATCCTGCCCGCGCTCTACGCCAGCAAAGCCGAAGGGCTGGACCACATTCCTCAGATCGCCCGGGCCTACGCGCCCCGCCTGGGTCTGAACGTGGGCGTGCTCACGAAATACCTCTACGACCTGCGCTACGACCTCACCCCGGCCGACCGCGCCGGCCTGCTCACCTACTTCTCCCTGGCCCTGGACGCTTTCCAACCCAACGCGCTGCAATGCTGGCATCCGCAGGAAGGCATGTATCCCGTCTTCGAAGGCGTCCAGACGCCCCTCGCCGCCCTGGCCTGACAGCGTTTTCCTCAAATCGGCGCCCCTTTCTCAAGCATGCCCGATGATATCCACGCCCGCTTGAAGCGCCTGCGCAAAGCGGGGCGAAAGCGCCGCCGCCCGGTCCCGCGCGGGCCGGAAGTCCGGCCGGAGGCGTCCGCCCAAACGCCCGTCCAGCCCTCCGCGCCCGCGCATGATGCGCGCGCGGACGCGGGCGACCTGGCGCAACTGCCGGGCATGGAGGAGCGGGAAAACGCCTGGGGCCGGTATCTCCTCCGCACCGTGCGCTTCCCCCTGACGCACCAGCAGGGCAGGGTCAGCCTGGGCGAGGTGCTGGGGCTGGACGAGGACGCGGTGCGGATGCTGGTCGAGGCCAGGGCGTTCGACTTTCGGCGAGCGGCGTTTTTGGACACGGAGACCTCGGGCCTGGCCGGGGGCGCGGGCACGATTGTCTTCCTCACGGGCGTGGGCGCGTTCGAGGGAGACAGTTACGTGGTGCGACAGTACTTCGCCCGGAATCCAGCGGAGGAGCGGGCCTATCTGCTCGACCTGGCCCGGTTCCTCCTCGAACGCGAGGGCCTGGTCACGTTCAACGGCCGATCCTTCGACTGGCCCCTGCTGCGCACCCGCTTCATCCTGACGGGCGTGGCTCCGCCCGACCCCGAGCCCCATCTCGATCTGCTGATCCCGGCCCGGCGGCTGTGGCGGCCGCGCCTGGGCGCGTGCAATTTCGGCAACCTGGAGCAGCGCATCCTGGATCACCAGCGCAGCGGGCTCGACATCCCCTCCTGGCTCATCCCAAGCCTGTGGTTTCGCTTCGCGCGGGGCGAGGGCAGCGTGCGGGAGATGGAGGCCGTGCTCTATCACAATCAGGAGGATATCGTGAGCATGGCGCCCCTGGCCCATGTGCTGGCCGCGACCCTGGCCGGCGTGCACGATCCTCATCCCCACGACTGGCTGGCCCTGGCCCGCATCTACGCCCGCGCGGGCCAGCTCGACCGGGCGGAGTCAGCCTACCGCCGGGCGCTGGACCATCCCCTGCCGCCGGCGCTGCGGGCGCAGGCCATGCGCGAACTGGCCGCGCTGCTCAAGCGGGCGGATCGCCGGGACGAGGCCGCGGTCTGGTGGCAGGCCCTGGCGAAGCTGCTGCCTGCGGATATCGAGGCGTTGGTGGAGCTGGCCAAGTATTACGAGTGGCATGTGAAGGATGTGGAAAAAGCCCGGGCGATGACCGGGGAGGCCATCCGCCGGGCGCAGGCGTGGCGCAATCCTGTGGAGCGAACGCGGGCGCTGGAGGCGTTGGAGCATCGCCTGGCGCGATTGCGGCGGAAATAGGTGCGCCGGGCAAAGGCCCGCCGACACCTAATGAAAACGCTTCGCGGCCAGGGCGGCGCGGGAAGCCAGTCACGTAATGCGTAATACGTGATGCGTAATGACCTCACGGATTACGGATTACGCATCACGTCCGTAGCAGACTCGCTCAACGTGGGCTTCGAGTTGCTTTTGCAAACCAACGCAACGCTATTTTCGGAACAACTTGCGGGTGATGACGTATTCATCCCATGCGCCCAACGCGTCGAACATGGCGGCGCTGCGTTCCAAAAGCTCCTTCCCCCAGCCCTGATTTCCCAAACGCAGTTGCAATGCGCCCATGGCCCGCAGAGCCGTTCCCTTGGCGACGCTGTCAGGGAGATCTTCCGCCAGCATATACGCCTGTCCGGCGTAGTCGGAAGCCTCCTCCAGCCGTTCCATGGCCGTGTACGCCATGGCCAGACCCGCGTATGCGGTGCACAGGTCTCGAGGTTCTTCGGACAATCGGGCCAGTTCGAGCAAGGCTCGGGCGTGTTCCAGGGCTTGGGCATGTTCACCCAGCGCCAGGTAAAGGTAGATCATGTTGTGATGGCCGGTTTGAAGCGCAGTCAGTTCACCCACAGGTTCGAGAATAGCCATCGCTTCTTCATACCGCCGTCGCTGTGTTTCCAGATCGCCCTGAAGCCCGGCCAACAGGCCCAAATTCCCCACTGCCATCCCCAACGTCCGGCGATCTCCTATCGCTTCAAATGCCGTGCTGCTTTCCTCCAGAAGGACTTGGGCTTCGTCCACGGTTTTGTTGTGGAGTAATGCCGATCCCAAGCTGAATTTCGCTTTGGCGATGTCTACAGGATCGCCGAGTTCTTCGGCGATATCCAGGGCCTGGCGATGATACGCCACGGCTTGCTCGATGTTCCCTGTTCGCACCGCCACCCAACCCAGTCCACGCAGGGATTTGCCAATGCCCGATTCGTCCTCCACGCGTTGATACGCCTCCAGAGCAAATTGATAATGCGTGCGGGCCTGTGGCAGATCCCGCATGTGTTCATAAGTAAGCGCCAGTTCGAAAGTGATATCGGCTTTCCATATCAGGGGGAAATCCTCTTGCTGGAGCAAGGCGTCGAAGAGCGCGATGGCGTCGCGATAACGTCCTCGAAAGCGGAGAAGCGCGCCCTGGATCTTCATCAAGCGCAGGTGGGCTTCGGGGGAGAGTGTCGGTTGGGGCGATTGTTGGAAGGCTTCGACGAGTTTTCCCAGCCATTGGGCTTTGCCCTGTCCCAGATACACCCCTGGCTGTTCGGGCAGCCAGGCGATGGCCTGCTCCAGATCCCCGGCCTGCGCGTAATAATAGGCGGCGGGCAAGGCTTGATGCTGCCTGGCGAAATGGCGGGCGATTTGGAGGAAGAGATGCTGTCGCTCTCGGGCGCTCATCAACTCCACGAAAAACGCCCGCACCGCCTGATGCATCCCAAACCGTTTTCCTTGAGGCGTATCCCGAAAATGCAACAGGTTTTTCTCCTGCAACGCAAGCAGGATCGAAAGCTGCGATCCTGCTTGCATGACGCCTTCGACGGTCTCTCGGGACGCGATCTCCTCATCCAACAGGGCGATGACGCGCAGGGTCTCACGCTCCTCTTCGCTCAAACCCTGATACACTTCGAACAAAAGATAGCGGATGATGGACTCGCTGGACCAAAGGTTATCCAGCGCCGAGATATCCCGTCCCTGTTTCAACACGGCAATGGCCAGCAAGAGCAATTGCGGGTTCCCCTGGGCGGTGCGGTACAGACGTTCGGACTCTGAGGGAGCCAGGGAAATGCCATGCTGCGCGACCAGTTGGGCGGCGGCATGTGGATCCAGGCCAGAAAGCGTCATGATGTCGAATACAGGGAGATATTTGGGGAAATGACGGGAGATGAGGATGAGTTTGAGCGCATCGCCCCCAGAACGGAGGATGGGCTCAATCAGGCGAATGTGAAATGCCTCCTGGTCAACGAGGTGATAGTCATCGAAGCACAGAATCACCTGTTCCCGGCTCAGGCGCTCCAATAGCGCACCGAGCAAGATGTTTTCGGGAGGATGTTGGGGATTCTGGAGGATGCGCCAGATGGTGGGATCGCCCAGATGGGCCAGGAAGGCGGCCAGGCGCCAGAGCACGGTCTCGGGGGTTTCATCCGGGCGAAGCGTGTGCCAGAAGACGCGCCAGCCTGCGAAAGGGGGCGTGGAAACCAGATGGGCGGCGAAGGTGCTCTTGCCCTGGCCCGCCATGCCGGTGAGCACGAGATAGTGCTGGGTTTGTAACAACGCCCGAGCACGGGCCAGTTCCGACGACCGACCCACGAAATGGGTGGGGATGGGAGCAGTCTCCAGAGGAGGCGGAGGGATGATTGTGGGTTCCGATGCGGGGGACGCTTCCTTGGGGAAATGCGCCTCCAGGAAGGCTTCGGCGTCTGGACATTCCAGGAGGTCCAGGAAATCCTGGAACCACGCCCGGTCGAAGTGCTCCCGTTGAAAGGAGGTCAGTTCCCACAGCGCCTCGGCCAGCGCTGCCGCGTCTTCGTCCGATGCAGGAAGCCGTCGGCCATAACGCCAGTTGTTCAGGGTGTGGGGAGAGATGTAAAGGGTTTCGGCCAGCTTCAAACACACGCCCGACATGGTCATGCGTCGGTGGTGGGCGATGAGCTTGATGGCTTCGTTGAGCTTGCGGCCGACTCGTTGTGCTCTCATGGATAGTTTATCCCAAAGTCTGGACAAAAATTTGTCCGGATTGGTCAGCAGATGAATGATTTTTTGTCCGCGGGATGGAATTATAATACCACCAAGCTAAGGCAAGCCCAACAACCTCCGTCTCACTCATGTTTTCAATCCCTCTTTTTCCACTCCATTCGCAAAGGAAAGAAGAAAATGAATGCCAAACGCCAAACGAAACCTTCGATTCGTCTTGTCATGTGGATGCTGGCCATTCTGTTCGTGGCGGGCATGGCGCTTTCCGCGGGCGTCACCACCCTGCAACGACATTCTCTCCAGATGAGGAGTCGACAGCCATCTCAGGCTATCACCGATTGCAGCGGCGTTTGCCCTGACGATACCTGGGGAGATAACGGTTGACGCTCGAGATAACGTTCCACGCTGGTTGACTGACAAATCTTGCTGTCTGCATTTCCGCCCGCTTTTACCGAGTAAACTCGGACTCTTTAGGCGCTTCGCGCCCGGGGTCGACCTTCGTCGACCTGATTTCCAGCATGAAAATGGACGGCGGAGGCCGTCCACTGGCCGCAGGCCTGCCATGGTGCGACTTCAGTCGACAAAATATGAGCGACTAAAGCAGGCCTCAACGCGTTTTGTCAGTCAATCAGCGTTCCACGTTTTAAGAGGAGTGACGACATGGCGTACTTACTTTCTCGATATGCCCGAATTTTCGAAAAGAATGGACATTGGTGGCTGTTCCATTCGCCTACGGGCATCGCTGCACAATTCACCGACGATTTCATCGAGACGCCCGAGTTCGCGCAACTTCGCTCGCAACGAGCCGTGGAGGAGAGCGATCACGAGGTGGTCGACACCATGCGTCAGTATGGCATCCTCGTTGATGAGGCCACTTATGCTCATGAACCTATCCAGTTAGCCCAAACATTACAGGAGCACATTCGTAGGGAAGACCGATTTGAGCTCATCATTTTGCCTACAGAGAAATGCAATTTCCGCTGTCCTTATTGTTATGAAGATTTTAGACAAGGTAGAATGTCTCGGCAGGTCGTAGAAAGCGTCAAACGTCTCATTTCCCGCAAGGCGGCCAACGAAGCAATTCGCCACATTCATCTCGGGTGGTTCGGAGGAGAACCGCTGATAGCCAGAGATATTGTTTTTGAAATCACGGAACACGCTTTGAATGAAGCACATAAGCATTCGGCAACCTTTGCAGGCGATATCACGACCAATGGCTATTATTTGAATGAGGCAATTTTCTCAAAATTGATGGAATTGCAGATCAAAATCTATCAAGTCACCTTGGATGGACCGCCTGAAGTGCATAACCGATCGCGTGTACTATTCAATGGGGGCGGCACGTTCGACCGCATTTGGATGAATCTTGAAGCCATGCACAGGTCCGAAGCGGATTTTGACCTCCTGTTGCGAATGAATGTTCATGACGGAAACTTTGAAGCAATCAAGCAATGGATTCCGGCTTTGGGTCAAACATTCTTGCGGGAGGAAAAACGGTTTCACGTGCACTTTCATGCTGTTTTTACGAAAGACCTCCATAGTAAAGTGCGCTCAAGGAAAATGGATCGAATCCGGGAATTGTATCAACTGGCGCTTACCCACCATCTTTCCGTAGACTTGCAACGGCTTTTTGTCCCTTTTGGCTCGGTTTGTTACGCATCCAAAGCACATAACTTTGTCATTCGAAGCAATGGTGACATCAACAAATGCACTGTCGCTTTTGGCATCCCTCAGAATCGAGTAGGGAAACTGACATCGGATGGCGAATTGGAATTGAATGACAATTATCGATTGTGGGTGCGGGAGACGCTCTCACATCCATCATGTAGTTCTTGTTCGTTTGTTTACCAATGTGGCGGATACGCCTCGTGTCCGTTACAACCCATCTTACGTGGAGAAAACAAACGCTATTGTGGCATCTATCGAGATACTGAAAACTTACTTCCCCTGCTTGCTCTCTGATTGTTGACTACAGGATTTAGTTTGCCGGCAAAAATCCTGAGTTCTCTTATCTTAAACCGTTCAACACTCACAATACTTTTCAAGGAGGCTAGAAACATGAAGGTTCTCACTTCGGTCACACCCAATGCCTGGATCAAAAACGGTATCTGCGGCGCGGGATGCTAGTTGTCTCAAATCGAGATTCACCAACTTTCAATCAATCTCCGAATGTGAGAGGGAGACTCTCCCTCTCACATGATTCCTTGAGAGGTGGCGTATGCGTTCGCTCAAAACAATTTCATTCTCCGGTTTTCTCTACTTTTATTATTCTATTATTGCCATGGTGCGCCAGGCGCAATATGGAATTCAAATCCTTTTTCTCCCCGCCCTCGGCCTCTCCATCTTCCTGGCTGTGTTTGCGGCAACGAAAATGGTTCATGGCAACACTCAGACCTTGTTCTTCCCCTTCCTGGTCTATAATTTCATTAACTTTCCCCTTGGCGCTGTGATGCAAGGGTCGTTTCATATGTTTACAAACCCTTCGCGTTCCAATGTCTATCTGGCAACGCCCACATCCCTCAATGCTCTGCTAGGGATATTTTTAGGTGACTCATGGACGATGCTGATCGGTAATTTGATGGGAGTCTTGGTCGCAGCTATAATTGTGCGCCCTGTCATTTTTCCTCTTCCCGCCATATTGGCCATGGCGTTGTTATTGCTGTTTCTTGTTCCAAGTGTGTGGCTGGGCATGGCCATGGGCATGAGGTTGCTTTTTGCACATCAGCTTTCCCAATTTGTTTTTCTGGGATTGTTTGTCATCATAGCTTTACCCACCAGTTTGCCATGGCTGTGGGTGATTGCGCCTTTTACTGCAGTTCTTTATCTTTTCAATCAAAGTCAAATTGCCTGGCAGCCTTTCTGGTTAGGGCTGGCAGGCACTGCTTTCTGGTGGATACTTTCCAAATTCTTTCTCTCTCTGGCATATAAACAGTATCGACTTGGTTTGGGAGTAGACAGACGATGACACAGCCTATTATTCTTGCCAACGACATTCGAAAAACATATCCTACCAAACCGCCCGTCACGGCGCTGGCTGGATTGTCCCTATCTGTTTTTCCTGGAGAGACACTGGCGTTGCTCGGTCCAAATGGCGCTGGCAAAACGACTTTTATCCGCATTCTTTTAGGCATTCTGTTGCCGGACAGCGGACACATTCAAGTGGGTGGTCAGGATCCCATTCAATCTCCTCAAAAAGTTGCCGATCAGATACGGTTTGTCCCAGAGCAGCCTTTTTTGGAGACGAGTTGGACGCTTTGGCAAAACGCTCGTTTTTGGTTCAGCCTATGGCAAGAGCCCTGGGATAAAAAACGCGTCACCGATATTTTGAGGCGATTTGATCTCGTTCATCGAGCCGATGAACCCCTCACCCGCTACTCGCGGGGCATGCAGCAACGGGCCGGGCTGGCTTTGGCCCTGGCCACCCACGCTCCCATCATCGTGCTGGACGAACCCACCCTGGGCCTGGACGTGCTGGGCGTGCAGGAAACCATCGACGTGTTGCAGGAAGCGAAGCAGTTGGGTAAGACCATCCTTTTCGCTTCCCACGACATGTCTTTCGTGGAAAGCATTGCAGATCGCATTGCGCTGGTCGCCCACGGCCGGGTGCTGGAAGTGAATGAAACCCAGGCCTTCCGCAAAAAGCACGGGAAGGAATACGTGGTGCTGCGCTATCGGCCTCATGGCAGTGAAGAGCTCGTCACCCAGCGGATTCGGGCCAACGGGCATTTCTCCGAAGAGCAGTTATGGCGCGAGGTGATCGATCGCGGGGATTCATTGGTGGAGCTGAAGCGCGAACTGCAACCCCTTTCCATGGTCATCCAGGAATATCTTCAACATTTGCCTGAGCTCGAAGAAAGGAGCGAATTGTCATGAGCATCAAACCGTCGCGTTTCTTTGGACGTATGGTGCATTTTTACTTTGCCCATGGCGTCGATCCGACGATTCTGCCGTTAAGGAACGCGCGAGAACCCTATCGGATTGCCATGCCATCTCATCCCCAGGTGGAAATGTTGCCAAAATCTCCCCGCAATCTCGATGGGAATGTATCGAGTTCGAAAACCACAGAGGCGCGGGGGAATCGGTAAGGAAGCGCTATGTCGATATCCCCCGCGCTTTCGCGTCATCTGCGCTGTATCCTCGTTCACGGCTCCTGAACGTTGACAGCGACGATGGGCGGGAGCTCCTCTGCGAAGGCTTCCCGGTCTACCGAGATCTCGTCGATGACCGAGAGGATGCCGGGCGTGTTGCGCACGATCTCCAGGATGATATCCTGAATCGCGGGGCTGGGAACCTTGCCGATGACGGTGGCGATGCGGTTTTTGACGACGACGTCGACCGGGTAGAGGCTGGCGATGGGATCGCTGAGCAGGCGCTGCTGCACCCGAATCTCCAGCTCGCGATCGGTGGTGATCTCGTTGCTGACGCTGACGACGCCCTCGACCGCGCGGGCCGCTGCGCCAATGCGCCGCCGGTCTTCCTGCGAATGGCTGTGCCCGCGCAGCAGCACGTGGCCTCTCTCCACAAAGACGCTGAGGTCTTCTACAGGCACGCCAAGAGCCTCGATGGCCTCGCGCACCCGCTGGGCCAGGGCTTCGTCCTTCTTTTTGGGAACGTAGGGCGGCAAGGCGTAGAGGGCGTCTTTGTCCAGGTCGAGCACGACGGCGTCATGTCCCCAGTCCTTCACCTGTGGGGCTGTAACCACAACGCGGCGACGACGGATGCCCGGCAGCCGCACCACCAGGTAAAGAAGCTTTCGGGTATCGGGGTCGACGACGACGTGATCTACGACGCCTACCCGTTCGCCCAAAGCCGTGAAGACGCGCGAGCCGCGCCCCACCAGCACGCGATCTTCGTCCACGCCCTGATCGATATGCACGCGCTTCAAGGGGCGAGGCAGTTCCTTCACCGTGACGCCATACGAATCATTCCAGATGAGTAACTCATCCAGGTCATAGCCTGTGCTGCCCGCCCAATCAGGCGTTTCGAATTCTTTGTGGTCGAATTCGCGCAGGGATTTTATAAAAGCCTTATCGACATTCAGATAAATGCCGCCATCCTCATCGATACGGTCGATATAGCGGGCCGAAACCACGCGTGAACCGGTGAACAAATCGCATTTCACAATGATATCGCTTACCTCGCGGGTATGGGGATTCATGACGACATATTGCAAGACGCCCGCGCGTCCATC
>JALXCB010000178.1 GCA_026991225.1 Anaerolineae bacterium
CGTGCTCTTCGTCGATCTCGGTCTTGCCATCGACGTACACGGTCTTGCCATCGATGATCCAGTAATCGCTGTGCTTGGATTCGATGGTTCCCTCGAATTCGACGTCGTCTTCATCGTGGTTGGGCAGTACCATCTGGCTTTGGCCGTTGGTGGCGGCGGGGCGCCGTTCCCGGTCGCCATGCTTGCCGCCCTGGGCGTAGGTCGGAGCGAATGCAAACAGGCTGATGGCCAGCACTGCGAGAAGAAAGAGCGTGAATCGTTTCATAGTGTCATCTCCTTGTCTGAATGGATGAAAGGGGGATGGAAAATCTGCGTCATTCACCCTTCACTAACGCATGGGAGAGGAAATGGATACGGGATGAAAGCGCTTTTTAGAGATTTCCGGCAAAGAGTCGGACCTAAACTGAAGTCAATGCGTGGACAAGGATTGCTGGCGTCGGATTTTGCCACGACAGTCCAAATTTCGTAAACTGGGCCTATGAACAAACGCCCCAACATCATCCTCATCGTCCTCGACTGCGTCCGCTTCGACGGTTTGGGCGTCTTCGGCAACCCTCGCCCGGTGACGCCCACGTTGGACCGTCTGGCCCAGAACAGCCGCCGCTACGTCCAGGCCCGCAGCGCCGCCATCTGGACCCTGCCCAGCCACGCCAGCATGTTCACGGGCCTCTATCCCCGGCAGCATGGCGTCAATGTAGAGACCCGCTGGCTGGATGAACGCATCCCCACCCTGGCCGAACTCCTGGCCCGGGGCGGCTACCAGACCGCGGCCTTCTCCACCAACGCGTGGGTGGGGCCTCATTTCGGCCTGGATCGAGGTTTCGAGGACTTCTACGCGCTTTGGCGCATCTTCCCCAGCATGGGCAAGGCCCGTTTCCCCTGGTGGGAGAAAGCCCTGCGCAAGGGCCTACTGGAACGGTCGGACAAGGGCGCGCGCAAGCTCAGCAGGTACGTGCGCAAGTGGTGGCGGGAGACGCGCGACCCCGACCGCCCCTTCTTCCTGTTCGGGCTCTACCTGGACGCGCATCTGCCCTACCGCCCGCCCAAAGGCTACGCCGAACGCCTGCTCAGTCCCGACGAACTGCGGCGGGCCCGGCGGGCGAATCAGGACGCGTGGGCCTACATGGCGGGCGAGGCGCCCATGACGCCCGAGGATTTCGCGGGCCTGCGCGCCCTCTACGACGCCGAGATCGCGTATGTGGACGCCATGCTGTCCGACATGCTCGGCTTTCTGGAGAGCGCGGGCGCGCTGGAGCAGACGATGGTGGTCGTCACCGCGGATCACGGCGAAAATATCGGGGATCACGGCCTCATGGACCATCAGTATTGCGTGTGCGAGACCCTGGCCCGCGTGCCCCTCATCATCCACTATCCCGACGGGCTGGCCCCGGGCGACGATGACACCCCGGTCCAGCACACCGACCTCCTGCCCACCTTCCTCGACCTGGCGGGACTGCCCGCGCCCGGTCCTTTGCCGGGCCGCTCCCTCCTGGCCCAAAGGGATGGCGCGCCCCGCAGCCAGATCGTGCAATACACCGCGGCCCACCGCCATCGTTTCGCCCGCCGCCATCCCCATTTCGACCCGGCCAGCAAGGGCTACGACCGCACCTACGACGCCATCATCCGCAACGGCTACAAGCTCATCCGCAGCAACCGGGGCGATCTCTGGCTCTACGACCTCAGCGACGACCCCGGCGAGACCATCAACCTGGCCAAAAAACTGCCGCAGCGCACTGCCCAACTGCAATCCGCGCTGGACGCCTGGCTGGCGGACCATCCCCCCCTGACCGAGACCGCGCCCCCGCCCGAGCTGGACGAAGACTTGCAAAAGCATCTGCGCGGGCTGGGCTATCTCTAGAGTCTGTTATGAACTTATCGCCAGTTTGATGCAAGTTTGTGGATGACGTGCGTTACAATTCGCCACCGATGATACTGATGCGACGGATACACACGGATTTTTACTGAAAAAGGCGCCATCCTTACTTGACGTTTTACGCTTGACGTTTGACGTCGGATGCAAACTCGCCCAACGCTGGTCTGGGGAGCCTCAGCACTTCGAAATACCTTCACTTTCATCGCACCATGGCCAAACGCAAAACCTCTCGACCGAAACGCAAAACCACACACATTTTCGTCTCGCCCCGGCTGAAGGATGCGATCCGGCTGGGGCATCCCTGGGTGTATCGGGACACGGTGGAGCGGGCTCCGGCGGGGCTGCCAGCGGGCGCGTGGGTGCGAGTGCAAAGCGCGAATCAGCAGGCCGTTGGCGTGTGGGATGACCGCGGCCCCATTGCCGTGCGCCTGTTCAGCCACGCCGCCCTGCCCGACCGGGCCTGGGTGAAGGATCGGGTGGGGGAGGCGTGGGACCGCCGAGCCGCGCTGCGGTCGCCCGAGGGCGTGACCACAGCCTATCGCTGGATTTACGGCGAGAGCGACGGCCTGCCCGGCATCGTCGTGGACTTGTACGGGGACGAGGAGGGGGAGCGGCGTTGGGCCGTGATCAAAACCTATTCCGCCAGCCTGAGCCGGATTCGCGATTGGGTGGTGGACGCCCTGCCATCGTTCACGCCCCTAACCGGCGTCGTCGACCGGTCGGGCGAGGGGTGGACCATACTGGCGGGCGCGCCGCCGCCTGATGAGATCATCATTCGGGAAAACGGGCTCCGCTTCGCGGTGGACATGCTGCGGGGGCAGAAGACGGGCTTCTTTCTGGATCAGCGGGACAATCGGGCCGCGGCGGCCCGCTGGTCCGCAGGCAAACGCGTCCTTAACCTGTTCAGCTATACAGGTGGATTCAGCGTCTATGCAGCGAAGGCGGGCGCGGCGCGGGTCGCCTCGGTGGACATCGCGCCCGCGGCCGTGGCCACGGCCAAACACAATTTCCGCCTGAACGATCTCGATCCCGCCCGTCATGATTTCATCGTGGCCGACGTCTTCGACCTGCTGGCGAAATTCCACAGCGAAGGCAGACGCTTCGATCTCATCATCGTGGACCCGCCCAGCTTCGCCCGCTCCAAAAACCAGCTCCCCCAGGCCTTCCAGGCCTATCGGCGACTCAACGCCCTGGCCATGCGCTGTCTGACGCCGGGCGGCGTGCTGGCCGCCAGCAGTTGCACCGCGCAGGTGAGCCCCGACGCGTTTCGGGCGATGTTGGCGGACGCTGCCGCGGACACTCGACGGCGGTTCATCATCCAGCACGACGCGGGCCAGCCCCTGGATCATCCCGTGGCCGCGCATTTCCCCGAGGCTCGCTATCTCAAATTCATGCTAGGAGAAGTGGTTGTGCGGGGATAAACAGCGGCGTTGTCGCCCCTACAACGCCCGTACAATCTCCCTTAACTCGAACATCTCCTTTTCGATGGCCGCGAGATCGGCCTTCACCTGTTCCAGCTTGGCTTGCTCGGACCGGACGAAGCGGGTGTAGGGGGCGATGGCCTCCCGGATTTCCTGGATGGAGCGGGCTAGCTCATCCTCAAATTGCTTTGTCAGGGCATCGTGCAGGTCCGCGCGTAGGGTTTCGATCTTGGCTTCGAGGTCGCGCTTGGCCGCGCGTCGCCGCGCGGGCAGGATGAACAGCCCGGCGATGGCGACGCCGCCCGCGGCGATGACGCCCAGGGGGTCCAGCGCCCGGGTGAAGATGTGCAGCAGCACCGCGCCCAGGCCCAGCGCGCCCACCTGCACTACGCCCAGGGCGGCCAGGGAGGTCTGCACCGATTGGGTGAGCTTGCGGGCCTCCGCAGCTTTGTCATAGCTGGCCAGCGCTTCGCGGGCCGCGCGGCTCACCGATGTGAGCAGGCGCTGGCGATTCAGGTTGAACTCGCCTCCCACCTGGCCCACGATGCGGTCGCCATGCTCCTGAGCTCGCTGGTTGAGGTAGCTGGTGATGGCCTGCCACTGGCGGTAGTTGCGGTCCACCATCCAGTCCACCAGGGCGTCCACCTCCTGCTCGATGCGGCGCGGCGTGTCCGCGATGACCTGCTTCTCGAACGCAGCTTTGAGGCGGGATGCATTCATCAAGTCGAAGAAACGGCCCAGTCGGATGGTTTCCTCAAAGAATGCGTCGCCCCGGGCCCGCATCTCCAGTAAGAGATTGTCCACTCGGTGGAGCCGGAACTCGAAATCGTGGCGCATGTCGGCCAGATAGGCCTCCAACTGCTCGTCGATATGGGCGATGGTTTTCAGGTCTTCGCTGAGTAATTTCAGGCGTTCGTCAACTTCTTGCATATAGGCATTGACTAAACGCCCGACAATCCCTAATGGATTCTCCAACTTCAACCGCAACCGCTCTCGCTCATCCAACCTTTCCAGAATGAAGTCCTCCAGGAACTGAAAGCGGGATGCGGCCAGGAGTTGGGCTGCGCCGGGCCGGTTGGGATTGAATTTCGCCTCTTGGGCCCAGCGCACGGACACGGGGAAGATCTCGGGCGTGACGCCCAACAATTCCTGCGCCTGCTCCCGCACATAGTCGGTCACCCGTTCCACCGCTTCTTCATCGGGCAGGATGTCCAGCTTGTTGATGATGAAGACGATCTTCTTGCCCCAGTCCCGCACGAAGGCCAGGAATTCCCGTTCGCTTTTGCTGAAAGGCCGGTCAGCCGAGGCTACGAACAGGACGAGATCGGCGCGGGGGATGAAGGCCTGGGTCAGTTCTTCGTGCTGCTGGATGACCACGTTGACGCCGGGGGTGTCCACGATGTGGATGTCTTGCAGCCAGTCGATGGGAAGCTCCAATCGCTGGAGATAGGGCTCCACCTGCACCAGACGTTGTTCCGGCCCCCAGGCGATGATGACCACCTGGCTGGTGGTGGGGGTGACGCCCTCTTCCAGGTAGGGGCCGCCCAGGAGCGCGTTGATGAATGCGGATTTGCCGCTGTTGAACTCGCCGATGACCGCGAGGAGGAAGAGGCTGTCGAGCTGACGCCGAATCTGGGCGATGAGCTGGAGGTCTTCTTCGGGGGCGTCGAGACGAGCAGTAATTACTTCCAGTCGGGCAAGCAGGTCCCGTTCTCTCCGCAGGATGGGTTCGGTTGTCGATGTGAGGATGCGTTTCATAACAGGAAGATTGTAAACCAGGAACAGACATTCGGGAAATCGTTCCTTTCTCCGTGGAGCTGCTATGAAAATAGAATGATCGCTGGTTGCGGAAGGATCGCCTGGCCGACGTTGGGCGAGGCGACAACGGGCGTGATGCGTGAAAACGTGAAACGTGAGATCGTTACGCATCACGCATTACGCATTACGTGCTTGGCTTCCCGCGCCCACGTGGCCGCGGGGCGTTTTCGTCGGTATCGGCGCGGGCGCGCCCGCCGTCGGACTGCTTTGAAAATACGATTTGGGGGACGCAGATGACGCAGATTGAAACGGATAAACGCAGATAGAAAAAATCTGTAAAAATCTTCAGCGAAAATCTGCGTTGCGAAGCATCAGCGTTATCAGCGTTCCCGTTTTCGTCCGTATCGGCGCGCAGCCGCTCGTGTCGCCCCTGGCGCCGGGTCCCCACCTCCCCAGGAGATGCAACAAGCCCTCGGGGGCCTGAGATGACCTCCGAGGGCTTGATCCCTGTTAGAACAGGCCCACAACCCGGCCCGTTTCCAGATCGATATCGACGTCGTAGAAGGCGGGGCGGGTGGGCAGACCGGGCATGGTGCTCATCTCACCCAGCAAGGGGAAGATGAAGCCCGCGCCCACGCTGGCCCGCACCTCGCGCACATGCACCTCGAAGCCCTTGGGCGCGCCCTTGAGCTTGGGGTCCGTGCTCAGGCTGAGATGGGTCTTGGCCATGCAAATGGGCAGCTTGTCAAAGCCGTTTTCGGTGTAGGCCTGGATCTGTTTCTCGGCCAGTTCGGAGTAGGTGACCGACCCCGCGCCGTAGATCTCCTTGGCGATGATCTCGATCTTGGTCTTGATGGGGAGATCGAGGTCGTAGAGGAACTTGAAGTTGCTGGGCTTTTCCGCCGCGGCGATGACCGCCTTGCCCAGGTCCACCGCGCCGGCGCCGCCATCGGCCCAATGGGTGGAGACCACCGCGTCCTCTGCGCCCGCCTCCATGGCGATCTTCCGCACCAGCTCCACCTCCGCATCGGTGTCGGTGGTGAAACGGTTGACCGCCACGACCACGGGCACGCCATACTTGAGTGCGTTCTTGATGTGGACCACCAGGTTGGCCGCGCCCTTCTCCACTAGCTCCAGGTTCTCCTCGGTGTAGGCGGGGTCCAGGGGGCGTCCGGCCACAACCTTGGGGCCGCCGCCGTGCATCTTCAACGCCCGGATGGTGGCCACCAACACCACCGCGTTGGGCACGAGGCCGCTGTATCGGCACTTGATGTCGAAGAACTTCTCCATGCCGATATCCGCGCCGAAGCCTGCTTCGGTGACTACATAGCCGTCGGGTCCGGCCAGCTTCAGCGCGATCTGGTCGGCCACGATGGAGGAGTTGCCGTGGGCGATGTTGGCGAAGGGGCCGGCGTGGACGAACGCGGGCGTGCCCTCCAGGGTCTGCATCAGGTTGGGCATGATCGCGTCCTTCATGAGCACGGTCAGGGCGCCGCCCACGCCCAGGTCGTCCGCGGTGATGGGCTCGCCGCTTTTGCTCATGGCCACCACCATCTTGCCCAGGCGCTCGCGCATATCGGCCAGGGAGGTGGTCAGGGCGAGGATGGCCATGATCTCGCTGGCCACGGTGATGTCGAAGCCGGTCTCCCGCTGGAATTTCTCCTTGGGCCCCAGGCCGATGAGGATCTTGCGCAGGTAGCGGTCGTTGGTGTCCACTACCCGGCGCCAGGTGATGGTGTCGGGATCGATGTCCAGGCGCACGAAGCGACTGATCTCCTTGGGCGTGAGGTCGTTGGGGTCGGTCTTATCGATGCCCAGCTTCTTCAGCCGTCGCAGCATGACGGGCGAGAACTTACGGTTGCCCTGCTTGTCGGGCGGGCACAGCCGGTTGAACAGGGATTCATCCGACTGGTAGGACTCGTGATGCATGCGGGTGTCGATGGCCGCGGCCAGGAGGTTGTTGGCCGCGGTGATGGCGTGGATGTCGCCCGTGAGGTGGAGGTTGAAGTCCTCCATGGGGATGATCTGGCTGTAGCCGCCGCCGGCCGCGCCGCCCTTGATGCCGAAGGTCGGGCCCTGGCTGGGCTGACGCACGTTGGCGAAGGCCAGCTTGCCCAGATGCGCGCCCAACGCCTGGGCCAGGCCCACGGTGGTCGTGCTCTTGCCCTCGCCCAGGGGCGTGGGAGTGATGGCGGTGACCAGGATATATTTGCCGTTGGGGCGGTCGGCCAGACGGTCGCGCACCTCAAGGCGCACCTTGGCCTTGGTATTGCCATACAGGATAAGTTCTTCCGGCAGGATGCCCGCCTCTTCCGCAATCTGAGTAATGGGAATGGGCTCGATGGACTGGGCGATATCGAGATCGCTGGGTACAGGTCGTTTGAGATGGGTGAGTTTTCGAGGCATGGTTTTTGCTCCTGTTTTTTTGAAAAAGAAAGTAACTACTCACGTAGCGAGCTCAGAAACCACGACGACACGAAGGCGCGAAGGAGCAAAGTGGCAGGTGGTAAGTAGCAAGTAGCAGGTGAAAAACTTCGCCGCCAGAGGCGCTTGCCACTCGCCACTTACGACTTGCAAACCTGCTTTGTCTTCGTTCCTTCGAGCCTTCGTGGCAAGGCATTTTCAAGGCCGAATCAGGCTACCTTAGCAGTTACAAAAGAAAAGGCCAGGAGACGGCGTAGAATGCGTCGCTTCTGGCCTGATGGATGAATCGAAAATGTCGAGACGTGGGAGTCGAGACGTGGGAGTCGAGACGTGGGAGTCGATGAAAGCTGTATTCATGGGGAAATGCTCATCTTCGAACAGGAATTGGCTGGAAAAATGATAGCGTAAGTAGGGGTTTAGGGCAAAGCTGTGAACGCTTTCGGGCGTGTTTTGTCAAAAAAGCCTCGAACAAACCTGAATTGTCTTCGTTTTTATCTTTGTGCATAACCAATCACTATCCCCACAACAACCTCACCCAACAATCCCCTTTCTCAAACGCAAAAACTCCTTCACTCGCACCACCGCCTCACTCGCATCTTCACAGTACGCATCCGCCTCGATTTCCTCAGCAAACGCGCTACTCAAAGGCGCTCCGCCCACAAGGACGATGATGTCATCACGTTTGCCCAGCTCCTTGAGCGTGTCGATGACCACCTTCATGTAGGGCATGGTTGTGGTGAGCAGGGCGCTCATGCCCAGCACATTGGCATGATGCTTCTCCAGGGCTTCCAGATAATCCTCCACCGAATTGTTGATGCCGATGTTATGCACTTCCAGGCCCGCACCTTCCCACATCATGCTCACCAGGTTCTGGCCGATGTCGTGGATATCCCCCTTGACTGTACCGATGACCGCCGTGCCCAGCCGCGGCGCGCCCGTCTCCACCAGCAGGGGACGCAGCACGTGCATGCCCGCCTTCATGGCTTTGGCCGCCTGCAACACCTCGGGTACGAAAAGCACGCCATCGCGGAAGTCCTCACCCACGATATCCATGCCCGCCACCAGGCCCTGGGTAAGAATTTCATAGGGTGCGAGCCCGCGGCCCAGGGCTTCGCGCACCTCCTCGACGATCTCATCGGCGTAGCCGTCGTAGAGGTCGTCCTGCATCAGCTCGAAAAGCTCATCGTTGCTCAGGTCTTCGAGGATGATTTCGTCGTTATCGCTCATAGGTCGCTCACTTGTTGAATTGAATTGCATCGCATTCATGCGGGGGAGAATTATATCACAACTCAGACCCAAAGAACGGACGGCAGAGGGCGTCCTCTGGCCGCAGGCCTGCCGGATTTGAGTCTGTAACAGGTTGGGATGCCGGACAGACTCCCGACAACGTGACCTTATCGCCTGAGTCGCCGGGGCCGGCCGCGAGGCGAAGCCCGACGTTCGGGGAGCAAGTCTGCGATATGGGGGAAATCATCTTCCTGGTGGGGGAGGTGGATGGCCTTGACGAACTCGGTCTGAAAGGCGGGGTGGGAAGCCGTCTCGACATAACGAATGGAACGGGCAATGCGTCGGGCTTCGGCCCGCTTCTCCCGGTTGAGCAGGGCGATGCGCGCGCCATCCCCGGCCGCATTGCCCACGGCCACGACCTGGTCCACCGGCGCGTCGGGGATGAGGCCCAGGGCCAGGGCGTGCGTGGGGGAGATGTAGCTGCCGAATGCGCCCGCTAGCACGACGCGCACCACGCGATCCACGCCCGCCTCCTGCATCAGCACCTTGCAGCCGGCGTAGAGCGCGGCCTTGGCGAGCTGGATGGCCCGCACGTCCTCACTGGTGATCAGGATATCCTGGCCCATCGCGGTCTCCTCGGCCCGAGTCAGCACGAACGCGCCCCGTTTGCCTTCCCAGCGCAGGCGGTCGCTGCGGGCGTCGGGGTTGAAGCGCCCGTCGGGGAGGAGGACGCCCGCCATGAACAGCTCGGCCACCGCCTCGATGATCCCCGAGCCGCAGACGCCGCTCGGAGCGACCGCGGGCGGCGCGTCGGGCGTCCACTGATCGCTCCAGCGCTCCTCGCCAATGACTTTGTAGCGTACTGCCAGCGTTTCCCGGTCGATGCGCACCCGCTCGATGGCTCCGGGCGCGGCCCGCATCCCGAACGCGATCTGTGCGCCCTCGAAAGCCGGGCCGGTGGGGGAGGAGGCCGCGTAAAGCTGTTGGCCGTCCCACAAATCGATTTCGGCGTTGGTGCCCACGTCGATGATCAGGGTGGGCTCGTCCAGGGTTTCCGGCTCTTCCGCCAGGAGCACGGCCACATTGTCCGCACCCACGTGCCCGGCGATGGCGGGCAGGATATGGACGTTGGCCGCGGGGTGCAGCCGCAGCTTGAGAGTGGACGCGGGCCAGTCCATGGCCTCCCGGTTGGCTAACGTAAAGGGCGCCTCGCCCAGACTGGCGGGGTTCAGGCCCAGGAACAGGGCCATCATGGTCGTGTTGCCCACCACCACGGCCTCGTGAATGTCCTCCCGGCGGATGCCTGCTTTTCGGGCGACTTCACCGGCCAGGCGGTTGAACGCGCCCGTCACGGCCCGAAGCAGCTTCTTCACCCCATCTTCGTTCTGCGTGGCGTAGCTGATGCGGCTCATCAGGTCCTCGCCATAGGCCACCTGCGGGTTCATGACGGCGTGGGAAGCGAGCAGATCGCCTGTTTCCAGATCGCAAAGATAGGCGGCCATGGTCGTGCTGCCCACGTCCACCGCCAACCCCCAAACGCCCTCCTGGTATCCGGGCCGCACCCCAATCACCTGACTCTCAGCCCATACAATCGTTGTAGCCCGCCATTTTCCTACGCGCAAGGCGTCCTGCAAGCGCAAAAGGGCGGGGTAGGAGATAGTCAAACCCTCCAGCCCCCATTGCTCCGCCAGCCCGGCGGCCAAACGCTCCCAATCGCTGAGGCGATCATCCAGGGAGGGAGGCGTTAGTTCGACATAAACCTGACGAATCGTCGGGATGACCTGGATGGCCCGATCCCCGGCGGCCTTGCGGATGGTCTGCTGGTGGGTGCGGGCGTGCTCGGGCACGAAGACCACCAGGTCGCCCTGGATGCGGGCGTTGCAGGCCAGGCGGTAGGGGGTAGGGGAGGGGAGCCAGGCGGCCTCCTCGTCGGTG
>JALXCB010000179.1 GCA_026991225.1 Anaerolineae bacterium
AAATGGCTAAAAGTGTGGTAATCTTTGGCATGAGTGGTGTGAATGGTGGAGAGAAACCATTTGGTCGTGATTTCTCTCATTCTATTCACCCACTCGCTTTTTTCCTATTTTTTGGCGAAGGTATTGTTCATTAGGAATGTATTATTTAAGTAAACCCTTGCCGTGGGGGAACCCAGGACGGGCTTGGAGTTGGCCAATTCTCCATACAATATTCTTTACGCCCAGTGTATTCAAGAATAAAGGCGTTGATGATTTGGACGCCATTATCGTCACTGTGCACGAATTAGGACACAAGATTGAAATCCCAGGTTCACTTCCTCCTGGGCAAATGATGAGAAACTTTTTGCAAGCTGTTGGAACGCAACAACGTCCGACTTGGTATGGTAGTCGGAATAAGTATGAGTGGTTTGCAGAGGCTTTTACCGTCGCAATAATGGGTAGCGATTATACAAATAGGATTCCCCATTCTCGACGGGAGGCCCCATATTTACACGGTCTTTCGCAACCTTATGTGGATTTCTTTAGTCAATATTTTACCGTAAGTCCTACCACCCCCATCCGGTGATCGATATGCTCGAAAAGCTCTTTATTGCTATTGGCATCGTCTTAGCCGTGGCTGCCTGCACTGCAACGCCTTATTACACGCCGACACCAGTAAGTTCTATTCAAGCTTTTTCTTTATTAAAGGAAATTCAGCCATGTGGCTCAATTTATTGTTGGCATAAATTGCCCTTTCAGGATTTGAATATTGATATCGTCACGAAAATCATTTCACAGGAAGCTGCATTTAATAATGTAACGAGAGAAGAGTACACTTTGTATGATGATTATGTAGCTTATGTGTGGAACTCACAAAAGCCATCGGGTGAGATAGATCACTTTTTCCAGTATATAGCGCATGGCAAGGAGCCATTTCTATTGACCCGCATTTTCTCTCCGGTACGTATTTCCGATGTCATCTCAATGTTTGGTGAACCAAGTCATATACTCATCTCCGAAGGCGGATCTGCTCCCAGTCACGGACCGTGGATTCATTTTGTAATTTTTTATGAAGAAAATGGTTTGATGTTCTCATCAGACATGGTTAGATTTTTGGAAGCTGATGAGATTGAGAGCTATGGCATTTCACCAGAAGCCACTATTATTTCCTATGATCTGACCTCTCCTAAATCTGTTCCTGAGTTGCTTCGTACACAATTATTTTCAGAAGGTCAATCTTCTCCCGAAAGAGTGAATAGATTTGTTCAGCTTTGGGGACCATTCATACAGAAGTGGCGTGGGTATGGTGACTATAGATATATGAAAGAATGGGAAGGGTTGGTACCAGAATATCGTTAAGTTTGAGGATGCAATCTGATGCTCAGCCCCGCACCTTTCAATTGCTGCTTCATGTCGTCCGGGCTATAGAACGGTGGCCCGTGGAGGTCAGAGGGCCAGAGGCCAGAACGACAGAGGTCAGAGCGGCAGAAGTCAGAACGCCTCCTCGCACCTTCGCCCACTCGCTCCCTCGCCAAACGCGCACGCGCTCACACGCCCGACCCGCCCAACACGGCTGCGCGCATCACCTCCACCGGCGCGGGACGGCCCGTCCATAATTCCCAGGCCCGCGCGCCCTGATACACCAGCATCCCCAGGCCGTTCCACGCCCGCGCGCCCCCGGCCTCGGCCTGGGCCATGAGCCTGGTGCGGGGCGGGTTGTACACCAGGTCGTAGAGGGCCTGGCCGGGCCGGAAGGACAGGTCCTCGGGCCAGGGAGAGGCGTCGACATGGGGCGTCATGCCCACGGGCGTGCAATTGACGATGAGTCCAACTGTTAGGGCCAGGTCGGGTAGATGGGACCAGGGATGGGGCTGGATGAGGTCGCCGCGGGGGAGATGGGGAGCCAGCGCGTCGGCCAGGGCCTGGACCTGCTCGGGCCTGCGGGCCAGGACATGGGTGGGAATGCGCCGCGACGCCAGGGCGTAGGCCACGGCCCGGGCCGAGCCGCCCGCGCCCAGCACCAGAGCGCCTCCAACCAACGTCGCCAGGTCCAGCCTTTGCGCTTGCAGATCGCGGGCGAAGCCCCACGCGTCCGTGTTCGTCCCCACTAGTCGCCCGTCCTCCTCCACCAGGATCGTATTCACCGCGCCGATGGCCCGGGCCTCGGGCGTGAGTTCATCCAGGTGGGGGATGACCGCCTGCTTGTGGGGCACGGTCACGTTGGCCCCGCGAAATCCCAGCGCCCGCAAGCCCCGCACGGCCTCGCCCACCCGGTCGGGATGCACGGGCAGCAGCGCGTAGAAGCCATCCACGCCCGCGGCGCGAAACGCGGCGTTGTGCATGGCGGGGGATTTGGAATGGCCCACGGGCCAGCCCATCAGTCCGGTGAGCATCATGGTTCGGGCATTGTAGCACACTTGACAGGGCGAGGAAAAACTGTTAATATATGAGCAATTACTTATGCGTTTTGGATTTCCGACTTCCCGTAACTGCTAAAGCGCGGCGCCACTTTTTGCCACGAAGACACGAAGAGGACGAAGGCACGAAGCCTTTTCCCATATTTTTCTTCGTGTCTTCGCAAAACTTCGAGCCTTCGTGGCTTCTTGCGGCCTAAAGTCGATGACGTTAGCAGTTCCGACTTCCCTCGATATGCCTGACGACATCTCACCCATGCCCACCGACGCCCTCGAAGGACGCCTGACCCTGTGCGCAGATGATCACTCGGCCGAAAGTCTCGCTGAGGCGACGGCCGAATTGCTCATCGATTCCGACACCGCGTTCCGGGTGGCGGAGCTGTTCAAGGCCCTTTCCGATCCCACCCGGGTGCGGATCATCGGGCTGCTGGCCCATGCCGAGCTCTGTGTGGGCGATCTCGCCCGTATCCTGGGCATGACCCAACCCGCGATCTCCCATCAATTGCGGGTGCTGCGCAACCTGCGCATCGTGCGGTACCGCAAGCAGGGCCGCCACGTCTACTATACCCTCATGGACGAGCACATCCATGATCTCTTCGACCAGGGCCTGGCCCACGTCCGCTTTGGCTGACGCCGCGTTTTTTATTTGATTATTTCCATAAATAAGTGTTCATATAATCATTTATTTTGATGGAGAGCGGGTTCCCATGCTTGTTCAATTCCTGTTTTACGCCGCCATCCTCATCGGTTACGCATACATGCTGTTGCTCATCTGGTCCATCCTTCGCCCTCGACGCCGCATCTGGCCTCCGGGCGCGGTTTCCTGGAAGCTCTATCTCATCTGGGGGATGTTCTACCTGGGTGCGGGACTAACCGTAGCGCTGATGGTCCTCGATTGGAGTACGTGGACTATCCCGGCCGAGATCCGTGTCGCCATCGGCGTCCCCCTGACGCTGTTGGGGGCGGGCCTGGTGATCTGGGGCGTTCGCACCCTGGGCCTGGAAAACACCCACGGCATCCGGGATCGGTTCGTCATCAGCGGGCCCTATCGGTTCACCCGCAATCCCCAATACCTGGGCGATATCATTCTGTTCACGGGCCTCATCCTCATCGCCAATTCGGCCCGCGTCACCGTCATACTCTTGCTGTTTGTCTTCAGCTTCATCCTGTTCCCCCTGACCGAAGAGCCCTGGCTGGAGGAGCAATATGGCGAAGATTACCTTCGCTACAAAAACCAGGCTCCGAGATTTCTGTAATCGTCTGCTCCGTAAATAACGTTGGCCCTGCCTGCCAAAAATCGCCAAGCCAAGGTTGGGCGAGGCGGCAACCGACGTGATGCGTGATGCGTCATCCGTGAGGTCCTTACGCATCACGCATTACGCATTACGTGCTCGGCTCCCCGCGCCCGCTAGACATGTTCGCCCGCATCTGCGTTCCCATTTTCGTCCTCAAAATCCATCATGACCGAAAAACTACAACTCGACCTCACCCTGCTTTTGCCCGAGATGGAGGACGGCGACGCCTGCGCGTCACTCCTCACCGAAGAATTGGAGAGCACCCGCGGCGTCTCCAAAGCCCACATCGTGCGAGAGGATGGCGTAGCCCGTCTCTGCCTGCACTACGACCCCAATCTGGTTTCCCTGAGCAAGATCGAGCGCCTGGCCCGTGACGCGGGCGCTCGCGTCACCGACCGCTACCGCCACGAAACCATCCCCCTGGGCCGCATTCCCTCCGCCGACGTCGCTGACACCCTGACGAAGGCTCTGGAGGCGCTGCCAGGGATGCTCCATGCCCATGTGAATTATGCCGCGGGCGTGGCTTATGCGGCCTATGACAGCGAGCAGATCAGCCGGGCCGATATCGAAGCCGCCCTGGGGGAGATGGGCTATCGCCCGGCGACGGAGGCTGCGCCCGAAAAAGACCATGACCACGGCAGCGCGCCCGCGTTCCTGCCCCACTGGATGCAGGAGCGGTGGACGCTGATTTTGGTGGGGCTGGCAGGCGTTTTTCTGATCATCGGCTGGGCGGGCGAGCGCTGGCTTGGACTGCCCGCGAACGTCGCCCTGGTTTTCTATATCCTCTCCTACATCGCCGGTGGCTATGACATCGCCACCCACGCCATCCCGGCCCTGTTCCGCGGCAGGTTCGACACCGACGTGCTTATGCTGGCCGCGGCTGCGGGCGCAGCCATTCTCGGGGAATGGGCCGAGGGCGCGTTCCTGCTCTTCCTCTTCAGCCTGGGCCACGCGGGCGAGCATTACGCGCTGGATCGGGCCCGCGACGCCGTCAACGCGCTGGGGAAGCTCATGCCCAAGACCGCGCGGGTGAAGCGCGGCGATGAGATCGTCGAGATTCCGGTGGCGCAGGTGCGCATCGGCGATATTGTCGTGGTGCGGCCCGGCGACCGCATTCCGGTGGATGGCGAGGTCGTGAGCGGCGCGGGATCGGTGGATCAGAGCCCCATCACGGGCGAGAGCGTGCCCGTCCCCAAAGCGCCGGGCGACGAGGTCTTCGCCGGGACCATCAATCAGGAGGCGGCGCTGGACATTCGGGTGACGAAACTGGCCCGGGATAACACCCTGAATCGGGTGATGCAGATGGTGGCCGAGGCCCAGAGCCAGCAAAGTCCCACCCAGCGCTTTACCCAGCGCTTCACGGCCAAATTCGTGCCCGCAGTACTCATCTTCGTGGCCCTGGTCATCGTCGTGCCGCCATTGGTGGGATGGATGACGTGGGAGGAAAGTCTCTATCGGGGCATGTTGCTGCTGGTGGCATCCTCTCCCTGCGCCCTGGCCATTGGCACGCCCGCGACGGTGCTGGCGGGCATCGCCCAGGCCGCACGCAGCGGCGTGCTCATCAAAGGCGGCGTCCATCTCGAAAACCTGGGCATGGTCAAGGTCATGGCCTTCGACAAAACCGGTACCCTGACCCAGGGCAAATTCCAGATCACCGACATCATCCCACTGAACGGCGTCGGCCCGGACGACGCGTTAAGCCTGGCCGCGGCCGTGGAGCAGCAATCCAACCATCCTCTGGCCCGAGCCGTGGTGGAAGCGGCCCAGGCCCGGAGGCTGGATCCGCCCCTGGCCGCGGACGTGGAGAATCTGGCAGGCAAAGGCTTGCGCAGTCTGGTGGATGGCAAACCCGTGCTGGTGGGCTCCCCTGCGCTGATTCAAGAGGCGAATGGCCGCGTCTGGAATGAGGATATGGCCGCGTTGCTGAACGAACTGGAAGCCCAGGGCAAGACGACCATCTGGGTGCAGGCGGATGGCCGGATCATCGGCGTGCTGGCTCTGGCGGATACGCCCCGACCGGGCGTGCGCGGGGTTATGGAACGCCTGCGCAAGCTGGGCATCCAGCGACTGGTCATGCTCACGGGCGACCACGAGCGGGCCGCGCGGAAGATCGCCCGCGAGGTGGGCGTCACCGATGTGCGGGCGGAGTTGCTGCCCGAAGATAAGTTGCGAGCCATCCAGGCGCTGGAGGCGGAGTTCGGGCCGGTGGCCATGGTGGGCGATGGCGTGAACGATGCGCCGGCGTTGGCGACCGCGACCGTGGGCGTCGCCATGGGCGCGGCGGGCACAGCCGTGGCTCTGGAGACCGCGGATGTGGCCCTCATGGCCGACGACCTGACCCAACTGCCTTTCGCCGTGGGCCTGAGCCGGGCCAGCCGCCGCATCATCGTACAGAATCTGGCTGTCTCCCTGGGCGTCATCTTCCTGTTGATTGGAGCGTCGGTGGCGGGCGTGGTGGCCCTCAGCGGCGCAGTCGTGCTGCACGAGGGCAGCACCATCATCGTCGTGCTCAACGCCCTGCGTTTGCTGCGCTATTCGGATTGAGGGTGACATAAGAAGAGCCGCCCGACGTGTTGCGGGCGGCTCTCGTTTCGTGGGGATGTGCGGGGTTTGTTTATTGCGTTCCTTCGGCGAGCAGCGAGTCGAGAACCTTTTGGAACGCGTCATAGGGTCGGGCGCCGCTGATCATCTGCCCGTTGATGAAGAAAGATGGCGTGCCGGTGACGCCCGCGCGGACCCCCTCATCCAGGTCGGCGGCCACCTCATCCGTATATTTGCCGCTGTCCAGACAATCGTTGAATGCGTCCATGTCCAACCCCAGCTCCTGGGCATAGCCCTTGAAGATGGTCATAGCATCCGGGTTCTTGTTCCAGTCGGGCTGTTGGCCCTGGAACAGGCGGTCGTGCATCTCCCAATAGCGTCCCTGATCCCCGGCGCATTCCGCGGCCTCCGCGGCTTTGGGCGCTTGCGGGTGGATCTGGGTGATGGGGAAGTCCTTGAACACGTAAAAGACCTTGCCCGTCTCGACATAATTCTTTTTGACTTGCTCCAGCGTGTTGTTGAAGTAGCGCAGGCAGAAGGGGCACTGGTAGTCGGAGAATTCGACCATGGTGATGGGCGCGTTGGGGTCGCCCATCACCGCGTAGGTTTCGGGTTCGAAATCGAGGTCGGGCGTGGGCTCGGGCGTGGGGAGAGCGACGCCCGCGGGCAGTTCGCCACCCTGGGCCTCGGCCAGGGCCGCATCGACGATCTGCAGGAACTGGTCCTTGGGCAGGAGTCCGCCGATGATGCGCCCGTTGATGAAGAAGGTGGGCGTGCCGCGAGTGCCCCAGCGACGGCCTTCGTCGAAGTCCTCCTGAATGCGGGGCCGCGGGGTTTGGGCGTCGAAGCAGGCGTCGAAGGCTGCGCCGTCCAGGCCCAGGTCGCGGGCGGCCTGCTTCAGCGCGTCTGGGCCGATACTGCCTGCGTTTTGGAAGAGCCAGTCGTGCATCTCCCAGAATTTGCCCTGGTCGGCCGCGCATTGGGCCGCGAAGCTGCCCATGACCGATTTCTGGCCGAGCACGGGGAATTCTTTGTAGACGAAGTAGACCTTGCCGGTCTGAATGTACGCTTCATCCAGAAGCGGGGCCACTTCGGAGAAGAAGCGGCCACAGTAGGGTCAGGTGTAGTCCGACCATTCGTAGATGACGACGGGCGCGTCGGGATTGCCTTTGGAGCTGGCCGGGCGGGGCGCAGGGTCGAAGCCGTTGACCAGAGGCGGGAGGACGAGGTTGGGCGCGGCCGCGGGGGGAGGGTCAGAGGGAGTCGCCGGGGGCGTGGCCTGACTGGGGGATGGCGCGGCGTCCGCAGCCACCGCTGTGAGGGTGGCTTCCACGGCCGCGGCCACGGCGTCGGGATTCTCAGCCTGGGGAGCGGCGCAGGCGCTGAGGATGATGGCCGCGGTCAATAGCAACAGCGAAAGGGCGAGGATGCGGTTTCGTGTCATGCAAAACTCCAATGAGCGTGTGTGGATGGGTGTGGGATGTGCGAGGAGCAGATCAATAAGCGAGGATATCCGCTTTCATGGATTCGTACTCCTCTTTGGTGATCTCCCCGCGGGCGTAGCGTTTCTTGAGGATATCCAGAGCGGTTTCTTCCTGAGTGAAGGCGGCGGTTTGCGCGTTCGGGTCGAGAGGCATCCGGCAAGGCGCGTTGTGATGGGCGTTGGCGGGCGGGGTGGAAAGGGGCTTGGGAAACAGCCAACTGATCATGGCCACGGCCGCGGCGATGATCAAAATGAGAAAGAAAAGCATAAAAAGCAAGCCAAAGGCGCCAAGGCCCATCATCACCATGGTAAAATCCTCCTGAAACAGATCTGCGGGGCTCCTGTCTGGGTGTGCCCCAGTTTCGCAAGATCGTATGACGCGCGTTTGACGGAAATATGACGATTTGATGAAGATTTTGGGCTCCTCAGCTACCCCGCTCTGCAATGGGCAGGGTGAACCCGAACTCGCTTCCTTTGCCCAACCCCTCGCTCTTTGCCCAAATGCGGCCGCCGTGGGCCTCGACGATATATTTGGAGATGGTGAGCCCGATGCCGCTGCCCCCGCTGGCCCGGGCCCGGGATTTGTCCACCCGGTAGAAGCGCTCGAAGATGTGAGGCAGGTCTTCGGGCGGGATGCCCCGGCCTGTGTCCCTGACCAGGAACTGGATGACGTCACCCGCGCGGCGGACGGCCACCCACATCTCGCCGCCTAAGGGCGTGTATTGCAGAGCGTTGCCCAGGATGTTCACCAGCACCTGGGTGATGCGGGCGGGGTCCGCGTAAATGTCGGGCAGGTCGGGCGCAATGTTCACGTGCAGGGCCACGCCCTTATCGTGAAACTGCAACGCCAGCCGATCCACCACGCCCGACGCCAGGTCGGCGGGGTTGACCCATTCGGGAAACATGGCCATCTCGCCTGCCTCCGCCCGGGAGAGCTCCTGCAGGTCTTGCACCAATCGTTGCAGGCGCAGCACCTCGTTGTTCATGGTCTGGAAAGTCGCGGGCTCGGGCGGAAGGACGCCATCGGTGAGGGCTTCGAGCATGGTGCGCAGATTCGTCAGGGGCGTGCGCAGTTCGTGGGCCACGTCCGCGATGAGGTTGAGACGCCGCTGCTCTGTGAGCTCCAGCTCCTCCGCCATCTGATTGAAGCTTTCGGCCAGAGCGCCCAGCTCATCCTCGCTGACCACGGCCACGCGGCGGTTGAAATGCCCCGCCGCGATCTCGCGGCTGGCCCGCATCATGCTGCGGATGGGCTGCACGATGCGCTGCGATGTAAACAGGCTGACCGCGATGGCCGCGATGAGGGACACGATGACCGCGGTGGTCGTGATCTCATTGATGGCGCGGATGAAGTTCACGCGCAGGTCTTCGGCCAGGCCCGGATCCGAGCCCAGATGCGCCTCCATGCGTTCGATGTGCCGCTGGATGGCCGCGGGCGTCTGAATTTGCACCGCGCCCGCCAGCACAACGACGCCCACCAGGATGACGATGAGATAGGAGAGGAAAAGTTTGGCGCTGAGACTGCGCTTGAAAAAGGTCAGCAGCTTCCTCATTCCGAACCATCCTCGAAGCGATAGCCCACCCCGCGCACGGTGGCGATGCGCTTGCCCGCGCCGCCGGCGGCGTCCAGCTTCCTGCGCAGGCGACCGATATGGACGTCCACCACCCGGTCATCGCCATAATAATCGTAGCCCCACACCTGCTCGATGAGCTGATCCCGGCTCAGCACCCGGCCATGGTGGCGAGCCAGGGCCAGCAGCAGATCGAATTCGATAGGCGTCAGGTCGATGAGCTGGCCCGCGACCAGCACCTTACGGGCCGCAGGGTCGATGCGAATATCGTCGAAGATCAGGGGCGTCTCCTCGTCGCTGGTCCCTCCGCCCCGGCGCAGCATGGCTTCCACCCGGGCCACCAACTCTCTCGGGCTGAAGGGCTTGGTGAGATAGTCGTCCGCACCCATCTTCAGGCCCAGAATCTTGTCCATCTCCTCGGCGCGGGCGGAGAGCATCAGCACCCAGGCGTTGGACTCCTGCCGCAGACGGCGCAGCACCTCCAGCCCGTCCACCTCGGGCAGCATGATATCGAGAACGATGAGGTCGGGCTTGAAGGCGCGGATGGATTGCAGGGCTGCAGCGCCGTCATTGGCGGTGTAGACGGTGTAGCCTTCCCGTTCCAGATAGGCGCGCACGGTTTCCCGCACGGGCGCTTCGTCATCGACCACCAGGATCGTTGCGTTTTTGGTCATATGGTCATTGCCTTTGAAGAGATTGTGATGAATTGTGCATGTTCATCTTACCGCATTGCAGGCGGCGAAGCAAGGAAAATCGGACGATGTCACAAAATTGTCATAAAGGCTTCAAGTTCCCGACACAATGCACGTGTAGACTGTAAGTGAATCGGAGGACAAACCCGTTCACCCACCTGAAAAAGCAATCAATCAAAACCACCATTCACCCTATACACCACGGAGGTAATCATCATGATGGGTTTCGGCTTCGGCTTTCCATTCATGGCGCTTTTCTGGATTTTGCTCATCGGCCTGGGCGTCTGGGCCGTCGTTCGCCTTGCATCCAACGCCAGCAATGCCAGTTCTCACAACCAGGATGCAACCATGATCTCCCGGCAGGACGCCGCGCTGGAAGTGCTGAAGCAGCGCTACGCCCGCGGCGAGATCACTAAGAGCGAATACGAGGCGATGCGTCAGGACCTGATGGTCTGACCATCCTCGATTTCCCTCACTTCATGCATTCCCACACGAGGAGGCAGCTATGATGTACGACTTCTTTTGCAACGGCTACGGACCCGCGGGAGACTTCTGGTTCATGACTTCCCACACACTGCGAGGAATCCGCGCACAAGAGACCAGGTCCAAATCGGGCCTGGTCTTTGCGCGTTTGGACTGTGGGGCGCGTCCCAATTTTTGACAGACCTCCGGGAGGTGGCGCTAAACGCTTCATTTTGCCCCAAACCCTGTCGCCATCTCCCGGAGGTCGTCTGCGTCGCCAATTGTCTGGAACGCACCCAGGTCGCGGGAGCGGATTGGCGACGGGAAGGGCTCATGATACAATGCGGATGATTTTCAACACGCTCACTCATTTCTTACCGCCATGTCCCGACCCACACTGTTTCCTCTCATCCTGCTGGTCATGCTGGCGGCGCTGACCGCAGCCTGCGGCAAAACCCAGGCCGTGCCCACCATCGCGCCCGAAGTCATCATCACCCCGACGCCCGCAGGCGCGACCGCACCCGTCCCCGCGACGACCTCCACGCCCACGCCCCCGTCCGAATCGGGCGGGCAGCCTGCGCCTGAAGGCGATGCCTGGTCTCGCATCCAGCAGCGGGGCAGTATGATCGTGGGCACGTCCGCGGATTACCCGCCTTTCGAGTATTACACCCAGGATTTCAAGATCGACGGCTTCGATATCGCCCTGATCAAGGAGATCGGTCAGCGGCTGGGCGTGCAGGTGGAGGTCGTGGATATCGCGTTCGACGGCCTGGGCGACGCCCTGGCTCTGGGGCAGATCGACGTCGCCATCGCCGCCATCTCCATCACCCCCGCCCGGGAGGAAGTGTTCGACTTCAGTCAGGTGTATTTCGTCTCCGAGGATGCAGTCGTGGCGAAGCCGGGAGCGAATCTTCCCCCCATCACCAAGGTGGAGGACCTGGCGACCCTGCGGGTGGGCGTGCAAAAGGGATCGGTGTTCGAGGATTGGCTTGATGATCTGCTCGTGAAGACGGGCCTCATGCCCGAGACCAATCTCTTCATCTACGGCGACGTCAAGCAGGCCATTCCCGACCTGGAAGCGGGCCGGGTGGATGTGTTGATCATGGATCGGCCCGTGGCTGAGCTTGCTGTGCAGGAGAAGGGGGTGCAGTTGGTCGCCTCGGGCCTGCACCGGGAGCTCTATGGCGTCGTCATGGCCAAGGGCCAGGAAACCCTGCGCACAGAGATCAATCAGACCTTGAGTGAGATGCTGCGCACCCATGCCATCGACGATCTCGCTAAGGGATATCTCCATGTGGATCCGGGGGATCTCGAACCTGTGCCCACGCCCACGCCCGTGCCGCCTCAGCCTCTGCCCACGCCCACGCCGCCCCAGGGCTGCTACGATGGTCTGGCCTATGTGGAAGACTTGAACTACGACGACCAGAACATGACGAACCCGCCCGTGCTGAATCCGGGCGAGGTCTTCCGCAAGGGATGGCGGGTGAAGAACACGGGCACCTGCACCTGGGGCAGCAGCTACGTGCTCGATTTCGTCTTCGGCAATGCGGAAGGCGCGCGCATGGGCGGTCAGCCCGCGCCCGTGCAGGGGACGGTGGCTCCAGGCCAGACGTATGACATCTACGTGGACCTGGCGGCCCCGGTGAAACCGGGCGTGTATCAGGGCTTCTGGCAGATGCGCGATGGCACGGGCCAGGCGTTCGGTCAGCGCGTCTATGTGGGCATTCGCGTGCCCAGCCAACCCACGCCCACGCCCTTCCCCACGGCCACGCCCTCGACTGCGGTCAACTTCTGGACCGACCAGCCGAATCTCGTGCAGGGCCAGTGCACGGTGAATCATTGGCGCACCCAGAACGTGCAGGCAGTTTACTACTATCATGACGGCCAGAACTGGCAGGACCATGGCGTCGTGGGCGTGGGCGATGTGCAAGAATGTCCATCTCAATCTATCAATTACTTCCTGCGCGCGGTGCATCCGGATGGCTCGGTGGAGCAACGCGCCATCCATATCAATGTCGCGCCGGCGGTGGACGCGCCCCAGATTAACTACTTCGTGGTGGAGCCGCCCGGCCAGATCGGCATCGGGCAGTGTGTTGTGCTGCGCTGGGAGGTGCTGGGCAATGTGAACATGGTGAACATTCGCAGCAACGACCGGGTGTTATGGCAGGGCGCGCCCTTCCGCGGTTCTCTGCAGGATTGCCCCGGCAGTCCGGGCCAGTACAACTATCAGGTCGAGGCCCAAGGCCCGGGCGGCGTCAGCCGCGCCACCCATCTGACCAACGTCGTGGATCAGCCCCTGCCCACGCCCACGCCGCCGCCCAGCAGCCAGCCCATCATCTATTCCTTCTCCGTGGAGCCTACGAACATCGCCGCGGGCATGTGCGTCACCATCGGCTGGCAGACGGGCGGGGCCACCAGCTACGTCCAGGTTTTGCGCAACAACCAGGTCATCCTGGATGGCGTTCCCCTGGCAGGAACTCAGCAGGATTGCATTCCGGTAGCGGGGCAGTATGAATTCGTGCTCCGGGCTATCGATCCTATGGGGCAGACCGCCACAGCTACGGTGAATGTGCAGGTGGATTAGCGCTCTTTTCCCGAATTTGCCCTGACGCTCACGCCGAAAGCGCGGCGATGAGCTCGCGGTTGAAGTCGGGGATATCAGCCACGACCCGGCCCCAGACCAGGTGGCCATCCCGGAATGCGGGCGCATCCACCCAGGTCGCGCCTGCATTCTCAAGGTCGTCCTTGATGCCCAGGGAGCCGGTGGCCCTGTGTCCGGCCACAATTTTTGCGGAGATGCCCACCAGGCCCGCGTGGCAGATCATGCCCACGATACCGCCTTTGTCATAAACGCCCTTGACCAGGCGTTTGACGCCGTCGTAACGGCGAATTTTGTCGGGGGCCCAGCCGCCGGGGATGACCACCGCGTCGAAGTCTTCGGATCGGACGTCATCCGCGCCGACGTCAGCTCGGGCCTTGAGACCTCCGTTTTTGCTTACATACACGTCCCCGGCCTTGATCCCCACCGTGACAATCTCCGCGCCTTCCTCCACCAGGCGCATGTAGGGAACCCAGAACTCCAGGTCTTCGAAGCCGGGCCCGACGAGAAATGCGATCTTCTTGCCTTGCAACTTCATGGCGTTCACCTCCTGGGGATGGAATGCGATCGACGTTTGAAGTCAATCCGATTTCGTAATGCGTAATGCGTGATGGGTAACCACCTCACCAATGATGGATTACGCATCACGTCGGTGCTGCCTTGCCCAACCCTGGCTTGGCGATCCTTTCGCACCCAACGCCAAGGCGCTATTTCGGAACAAAAAAGCACCCCCGGCAGGACTTGAACCTGCGACCCGCGGATTAGAAGTCCGCCGCTCTGCCACTGAGCTACGGGGGCGCATTCGCGTATAATGGTAAAATACCGCTCAGGTCTTGTCAAGAAGGGAGAAAGACTGGGGCGCGTTCTAAAATTTTGGCAAATCGCGTTGTCATCAGGAATTCGGTCATGCGAGCTCCACCCGGCGCTGATGGAATTTTACAAATTAAACGGGGCATAGGCCTCATTCTATTACCGGATTGTTTTGTAAACGTTCATGACCCGGCTTTGGGCGCGGGCTGGCTCGGAAAGCCCCCTTAAGAGGGCGTCGTTTCTAGCCCGGAGGTTCACCTCTGGGGCTCCAGGCGCAACGCGCCAATAATTTGAGACGCACCCGAAAGACCTCCCCAGGAGTGCGTTAGCAGTTGCAAAAACGATATGGTTGGAGCAAAACTCTGATATTTTTCAGACGAAGACGGTTGGTTGTAAAATGATGGTCTCCCAATAGCCTCTTCATTCCTTGGATCGATTTTCGCGACATGCCCGACTCCGACAACGCTTCCCTGGCCCGCACCCTGGCCCTCATCGCCGACGAACTGCGTTCCCTGGCCCATAACAACCTGCTCTTCACCGACGATCCCTACCAGATTCAGCGCAACCGACGCGTGCTGGAACTGGCCGCGCAGCTGCAATCCCTGGCCGACGCCCGTCCTCCTGACGAGATCCAGCGCATCTTCTCCCAAGACCTGGGTTACATGACGCCTCTGGCCGTGGTAGACACGGCGGTAATCGATCCTGAAGAGCGGGTGTTGCTCATCCGTCGGGCGGACAACGGGCGGTGGGCGCTGCCAGGCGGGGCCTGCGACGTGGGCGAAACGCCCGCCGAGGCCGCGGCCCGCGAGACCTGGGAGGAAAGCGGCTACCGGGTGGAGATCACGCGGCTGCTGGGCGTGTTCGATGAGCGTCTCAATGGCGCGGAGAGCGGGCGGCATCTCTATGCCATGCTCTTCGCCGCGGTCCCCATCGACGGCGAGGCCCGACCGAGCAACGAGACCCTGGAAGTGAGTTGGTTCAGTTGGGAGTCCATCCCCTGGAATGCGCTTTCGCCAAGTCATCATCGCAAGTTGCAGTACGTGATGCAATGGTGGTTGAATCCGAAGACGCCAGCCTACTTTGATTGGACTCCCTGGCAGCCGCCAGGGGGCGAAGCCGAGTGAACTCGATCGTTTTAGGCGCAGGCCCCCCTCCTTTGGCTCCTCCTCCGCTTCGAGACGGGCGGGGGAGGACATATGGAAGGCGGATTGCCTAGCCGCCTGTCTGCCCAGGCGGACAGGCCCAACCGGGCGAAAACATGTCCCCGAAGGGGGACATGCGGCGGAACGCCCTCGGACCTGAATTTATTCGGCGTATTCGGTGGGAAGCCGGGGGGAGCATCCCCGCCGCATCCAGGTAAACCAACAGTATCCTTCGTCGACCGGAAGGCCGGACGGAGGAGACCCTCATCTGATTCCCTTCCGCTGTTCTTCCCACTTACGGGGGAGATGAAGAGGGGCCTGGCCGCAGGCCTGCCGGGTTGCGACTTGGGTCGAACGGTTCACAACTCGTGCGCCCCCATTCTGAATCGCCTCCAACGATCGAAGTTGCATGAAGCCCAGGGGAATGGTATGCTAAACTGCAAATTGGCGCCTCACGTTTTTCCCTTATTCCTAACTTTCAACTCAAAGGAGCATCATCATGGCGAAAATCGAAGCAATCGAAGGCATTGGTGACGCGTATGCTGCGAAATTGCGGGAGATCGGCATCAAGACCACCGAGCAATTCCTGGAACGCGCAGCCACCCGCAAAGGTCGCAAGGAGCTGGCTGAAACCCTTGATATCAGCGAAAAACTCATTCTGAAGTGGGCCAATCGCGCGGACCTTTTCCGCATCAAGGGTATCGGCGAGGAATACTCCGATCTGCTGGAGGCCGCGGGCGTGGACACCGTGCCCGAGCTCGCCCAGCGCAATCCCGAGAACCTGCATCAGAAACTGTTGGAGGTCAACGCCGAGAAAAAGCTCGTGCGTCGGCCGCCCAGTCTGAAGGCGGTCAGCAGTTGGGTGGCGCAGGCCAAGGAGCTGCCCCGCGTGCTTTCCTACTGACGCTATTTCGGCTTCCATTTCATCCACGCGTCCTGCCTTCGCGGCAGGGCGTTTTTCATGGCCCGAACGTCATGACCGCCAGCCGCTATCCCATCCCCGCCCGCACCCATCGCGTCGAAGAGGAAATCCGCCGCAGCCGCTTCATCACCACCGTGGGCTACGCCCCGACGGTGGAGGCGGCCCGCGCGTTCATCCAGGCCATCCGCCGGGAATTTCCCGACGCCACGCACAACGTGTGGGCCTATCTCGTGGGGCCGCCGGGCGGAACCGCGCAGATGGGCTACAGCGACGATGGCGAGCCCCACGGCACGGCCGGGCGTCCCGCGTTCACCGTGTTGCAGCACAGTGGCATTGGCGATATCGTGGCCGTGGTCACCCGCTATTTCGGCGGGACGAAGCTGGGGAAGGGCGGGTTGGTGCGGGCGTATAGCGGCGAGGTGAAGCTGGCGCTGGAGAGTCTGCCCCTGGGCGAGCATCGGGAGATGGCCGAGCTGGAGGTGGTCATCCTCTATTCGTTTGTCACGCCCTTGCAACGCCTCTTGCCCGACTATGAAGCTGAAATCCTGACGGAGGATTATGGCGCGGACGTGACCTATCGCCTGCGCCTGCCCGTGGAGCATGTCGGGGCCTTCACGGATGCCGTCATCGGACTCACCCACGGCGCGGCCTTAATCGAGGAGGTGGGCGATGGCGGAGCTGCGTAAAGATATCCTCCTCTCCTCGGCCGACTGGCAGAGCCGCACGCTGATCCTGGCCGAACTGCAGGAGTTAGGCTACGAGGTCATGGCCGTGCCCGGCGTGAAATACGCCATCAACGCCGCGCTCAAGGGGCTCATCGATCCGCCCCTGCTGATCATCGACGTGTACGGTGACGAGAGCGCGACGCCCGACGAAGTGCGGGGGCTGATCACCCTCTTCCGGCATCGCCCGACCATCCTCCTGACCCCCGTCTTCGACCAGGCCCGGTGGGAGTCCCTGCGCGGGGAAGTGGCTCGCTATTTCCGCCGCCCCATCCGCGTCGGCGATGTCATCCAGGGCGTCCAGCAACTCCTTCCCACTGATCACCGATGACCGATCACTGATTACTGATGACTGGCCTCAGGGGCGGGTTGGGGAAATGGCGGGCCGCGAGGGCGTCCCAGGCCCTGTCGGTCATGATGGCGGTCAGTGCGTCGTCGACGGCGTCCGCCAGCTTGGGGGCCTGTTTGGGCAGCACGATGACGTAAGGGTCGGAAACCAGGGGGGGCGCGTGGATGCGCAACCCCTGTTTGGGATAGAGGGCCGCGGTTACCACGTCTACGATGGCCGCGTCCACCTCGCCCGACAGCACCGCATCCAGGGCCTCGTCCGGCGTCTCTGTACGAAAGATGGCTGTGAGTCCCTGCGCCCGGGCCCAGGAATCGCCCTGGCCACCCCATTCCACCGCCACCTGGGCCGAGGTCAGTTGATCGGGCGAAGCGATGGCGCTGTCCACGCGCGTAACCATGACCAGGCCGCCCTCGAAATAGGGCTGACTGTATCGCACATCCTCGGTCAGGCGCTCGTCCAACGGGAAGGCGGAGATCACCACGTCGGCCTTGCCCGCCATCACTGCATCGGTCAGGCCGTCGAAGGCAATGGGCAGGAAGGTGACGGGGATATTCAGCCGCCGCCCGATCTCTCGGGCCAGATCCACGTCGAGCCCTACGAGCCGCCCGCTGGCGTCGGTGGATTCGAAAGGCGGAAAGCTGGGGTCCAGGGCTACCCGCAGAGCCTCGCCCTTTTGCAATCGATCCCAGGTGGCGTCTTGTCCGCGCAACAACAATGCCCACAGCAGGGCCACGCCGACCACGGCGATGGCCATGCGGGCGGCGAATACGAGCCAGTCGCGGCGGATCATGGAGTTCAGCATGGGATTGAAGTGGGAGCCGGGAAACCGGGAAAACTGGTTTGGCCCGCGCCTGCCGCCCGCACCGGATACACGATGGCTTCCCGCACGCCCGTGATAACCTGGACATACCCCTTGAACAGAGCGTCCACTTCAGGGTCGCCGCTATCCACCAGCAGGGGGCGGTGCTCTAGGCGGTGGATTTTGTCGCGCGTCGCCACCACGATGAGCCCTTTGGGCCCGACGCGGCGCAGCACCTCCGGGCTGATCTGCTGGTTTCCCCGTCCGAACAGAAATCCCTGCCCGCCGATGGGCGTGACGATGATTTTGACGCGGGGCGCGTGTTCCTGTACCAGAGCTTCGATCTGCCGGGCGTTCAAATCCCGCCCTGCCAGCCTGCCATCCCGCACCGCGTCCACGCCCAACAGAGTTTTGGGCAGGCCCAAACGCTGAAAAATGGCCCGAGTGGTCGTGCCCGGCCCCACCACATACAGCCAGCCGGGCCGCATGTGCGCCACCACCTCCTCGGCGATGGCATCCTGGGCCGCGGCCTCGCTGGGCGCGCTGGCGGCCTTCATGCCTTGCAGAAAACGGCGGCCCGAGGGCGTCTTCATGTACCCATACAGCCGGGCGGCGACGACGCCCTGGCGGAAGGCCTCCTCATCGATGTCCATCACCTCGGCCAGGATCAGCTCCTGGATGCGGCCTTCGAGAAAGTCTCGGGCCAGCCAGCCCGCGGCTTCCGGGCTGACCGCGTAGACCGCGGAGTGGATCTTGACCCCGGCGGGGACGCCGATGACGGGCAGGGTTTCGCCGATGGCTTCGTACACGTTCCTGGCCGTGCCGTCGCCGCCGGCGAAGAGGAGGAGTGCGATGCCTGCGTCCCGCATCTGCCGCGCGGCCCGCCGGGTGTCCTCGGGCGTGGTGCGCCCCGGCTCGATGCGCCCGAGGACCCGCGGCTCGAAGCCCGCCTCGCGCGCCGCATCCTCACCCATCTCCCCTGGATAGCTGATGATTTCCAGCCGCTCCCGCAGGGGCAGGAGCGTCTTCAGCGCCCGGACAGCCCGTTTTCCCGCTTCCGGCCGCGCGCCCAGGGCCAGGGCCCGGCGCTGCACGTCGATCCCGTCGCTGCCCTTCAGCCCGGCGCGGCCTCCCAGCCCCGCTACCGGGTTGACGATGAGTCCGAGTCTGGCCATTTGTCACGCTTCTTCAGATAGGCCCGCCAGGTCATGGCCCACAGGTCGGGGTCATCGAGGGGGGCGGGGTTGATGCGGTGGATGGGGCCGTTGTGGGGGGCGGACCGCACCCGGTCGGGGTTCTCGTAGGCCTCCTGCGCGGCCCGGGCGAGGATGGCCGCGTATTCATCCAGTTCTTCGCGGGTGTAGGATTCGGTGGGCTCCAGAGTGACGGGTTCGGGCACAAACCAGGGGTGATGGCTGAGCCAGTATTGCACGCCGAAATCCCCCGCGCGGCGCCCCAAATCCTCGGTGCCGACGCCGGTCTCCCGCGCGAGCTGCTCCCAACTGTACCGCACCTGTTCGATGCGGCGATGGCCCTGGGCGAAGGGCGCGTCCACGCCGCGGATTTCCAGGATGCGCTTCATCAGGTAGTTGTTGTTGAGCGCGGCGACTTCCGCCACCTCGCGCAAGCCTGCCGCACCCATGCGCATGGCCCAGGCGAACGCGCGCAGCACGACCCCGACATTGCCATACCACATGGCCACCTTGCCGATGCTCTTGGGGCGGTCGAAGTTCAGGAAGTAGCGCTCGCCGTCGAAATCCACCAGGGGGACGGGCAGATAGGGGGCGAGCTTCTCGGTGACGCCGATGGCGCCTGCGCCCGGGCCGCCCGAGCCGTGCGGCGAGGAGAAGGTCTTGTGCAGGTTGAAGTGGCAGAGGTCGAAGCCCGCTTCGCGGGCGCGGGTGACGCCCAGAATGCCGTTGGCGTTGGCCTGGTCGTGGACGCACAGCCCGCCCGCTTCGTGCACGATGCGGGTGAATTCGGCGATGTGGGGGTTGAAGATGCCGGTGTCCTCCGGGTTCGTGATGAAAAGGGCCGCGGTGCGTTCGGAGACCGCGGCCTTGAGCGCATCCACCGAGGGGTAGCCGGTTTCGGGGTCGGGATAGAGGATGATGGCTTTGTAGCCCGCGGCCACGGCCGCGGCTGCGTCCGAAGGGTGGGAGAAGAGGGTGGTGATGATCTCATCCCGATGGCTTTCGCCCCGGTCGGCGTGATAGGCCCGGACGATGGCGGCGTTGGCGTAGATGCCGGCGGAGCCCGATTGCGGCTGGAGGGAGAAGCGGTCCATGCCCGAGATGGCTTTGAGGATGTCCTCGAACCGGGCCATGATCTCGAGGATGCCCTGGACGGTCTCCTCATCCTGCAGGGGATGGAGTTCGGCGAAGTCGGGAGAGCGGGCCAGTTTTTCGTTGATTTTGGGGCTGTATTTCATGGTGCAGGTGCCCTGGCCCGCGTCGATGATGAGGTCGGCTCCCAGCGTTTCCTGAGAGAGGCGCAGGTAGTGGCGCAGCACCTGCGGTTGGGTGAGTTTGGGCAGGGCGGGGGGCCGGGCGCGGCGCAGGGAGGCGGGAATGCGGGCCTGGGGGTCGCCCGCCGCCTGGAGGACGCCGGGCTCGGGCCGCGGGGGCAGGATGCCGCGCAATCCCGGCTGGCTCAGCTCGAAGATGATGGGTTCGTCCCATCGGGCCTGGTGAAAGCGGCGGGGTTCAGGAGGAAGGGTGGGGGGCATGGTTACTCGGGTATGAAAATAGGATTCGGATCAGGATTAGGATTGAGATCGCCAGGCCGACGTTGAGCGAGCCTGCAACGGGCGTGAAACGTCAAACGTGAAACGTCATGTCCTCACGCATCACGTTTCACTCGTCACGCCATCGGCTTCCCGCGCCTCTCTGGCCGCGGGGCGTTTTCGTCGGTATCGGCGAGCTTTCGCTCGTGACGCCTGCTATGAAAAGAGAACGCAGATTTGCGCAGATACACCGCAGATTCTCACTGATCACTGATGACTTTATTGAGGGTGTGGACGAGCCGGTCGATATCGGCCTGCGTATGCTGTTCGGTGATGCAGTAGAGGGCGGACTGGCCCAGGGCAGGGAATTCCCGGCTGAGGTCGTGACCGCCGAAGACGCCTTGCGCTCTCAAGCCGCGGTTGATTTCGGCCACGGTCAGGCCCGTGGCGTTGAAATCCACCACGAATTCGTGAAAATGGGCCGCCTGGAAGCGGGGAGCGCGCACGCCGGGCAGGGCGTCCAGGCGCTGCATGGCGTACGCGGCTCGGGCCAGCAGGGTCTCTCCCAGCTCGACCATCCCCTGGGGCCCCATCAGGGCCAGATAGACGCCCGCGGTGATGGCCCAGAGGTTGGCGGCCGTGCCTGTGAATTCTTTGGCCCGCTCGCGATGGGCGAAGGAGGTGCGCTCGAACGCGACCTCGCCGAAGCCGAATTCACCGGGTTCGGTGGTGGGCGTGATGCCATAGAGGCGGCTGGGGAATTCCATGACGAAGGTGGGGTCGTCGCGGGTGGCGATGAAGCCGCCATGCCCGCCGCCAAACTGCATGTGCACGCCCAACGGCTGGATGTCCCCGCAGGCGATGTCCGCGCCGTAGTCGGCCGGAGGCGCAAGGAGGCCCAGGGTGATGGGGTTGACGTAGGCGACGGCCAGTGCGCCATGCGCATGGGCCAGTTGTACGATCTCGGGCGCCTGCGCCTCCAGCACGCCCAGATAGCCGGGATTCTCGAAGAAGACCGCGGCGACCTGGTCGGACAGGGCCTCTGCCAGCGCGTCCAGGTCGATGAGGCCGGTGTGGGGGTGTGTGGGCAGGGATCGGAGGGTCAGTTCGGGCTGGCAATAGTCGCGGAATTTGGCGGCCATGCGGGGGGAGATGGCGTCGGGAACCAGGGCGACGCGGCGGCGGGTGATGCGGCCCGCCATGCGCAGGGCCGTGGCAGCGGCTTGATAGCCGTCGTAGGTGGGAATGTTGACCACGTCCATGTTCAGCAGCTCCCCCATCATGCTGGTGAACTCGAACAGGGCCTGGAATTTGCCGTGGTCGGTGTAGGTTTTGCCGGCGTAGGCCGTGAGGAATTCCCCCCGGGCGTTGATCTCGTCGCACACCGCGGGCACATAATGCTGGTAGCAGCCGCCGCCCAGAAAGCTGAGGTTGTCGGCGCAGGAGGCGTTCTTTTTCAGCAAACCGGTGATGAACCGGGCCAGTTCCGCTTCCGATTCGATGGGCGGCGGCAGGTCGAGGGGGCCCTGGAAGCGCAGTTCGGGGGGAATGTCTTCGTACAGCTCCTCGATGTTTTCCGCGCCGATGGCGTCGAGCATGGCCCGTTTGATGCGCGGCTCGGCGTTGGGGATGTAGGGATGGATGAAGGGCGGGCGGTCGGGCATGGGGGATGGGATTCGGATCAGGATCAGGATTAGGATCAGGATTCGGGATTGTGGGGCCGGCGTCGGGCGAGGCGGTAAGGGGCGTAAGGCCCGTAATCCGTAATCCGTGACGACCTTACGCATCACGCATTACGTTTTACGATCCCAGCTTTCCCGCGCCAACCTGGCCGCGGGGCGTTTTCATTGGCATCGGCGAACGTCGCTCGCGCCGCCTTCTATCCCCGGCGGCGGATGCGGGGGTCCAGCAGGTCGCGCAGGCCGTCGCCAAGGAAGTTGAAGCCCATGACCACCATGAGCATGGCCAGGCCCGGGAAGGTGGCGATCCACCATTGGGCGAATTTCTGGCGGCCCATGCTGATCATGGTGCCCCATTCGGGGATGGGCGGCGGCGCGCCCAGGCCGATGAAGCTGAGCCCGGCTGCGATGAGGATGGCCGCGCCGATGTCCAGGCTGGCTTTGACGAAGACGGGGGTGTAGGAGTTGGGGAGGATGTGGCGCAGGAGGATGCGGTGGGATGGTGCGCCGATGGATCGGGCGGCTTCGATGTATTCGCGCGATTTCACGGCCAGCACCTGCCCGCGGATGACGCGGGCGTAGGTGGGCCACAGCACGACGACGATGGCGAGCATGGCGTTGTTCAGGCCCGGGCCCAACGCGGCGGTGATGGCCATGGCCAGGACCAGGGAAGGGAAGGCCAGGAACACGTCCGCGACGCGCATGATGAGTTCGTCGAAGGCCCCGCCCACGTAGCCCGAAATCCCGCCAATGACCACGCCGATGGAACCGCTGAGCAGCACCACGACAATGCCCAGGGGCATGGAGATGCGAGCGCCATAAAGCACGCGGCTGAAGATATCCCGGCCCAGTTCGTCGGAGCCAAACCAGTGCACGGGGTTGGGCGGCTCCAGCCGGTGCATCAGGTCCTGTTCCAGGGGATCGTAGGGCGCGATTTTGGGCGCGAACAGGGCGATGAAAAGCCAGAAAAGGATGATGGCCAGGCCGATCATGGCCGCGTTGCTGCGGCGAAGGTGTCGCAGGCCCAGGCGCAGCCGCGAAGGTCGTCTGGCTTCTGCTGCGGGGAAGGCGTCTTTGTCGATAGCGAGTGGCGTCTGGCTCATCCCCTCATCCTCCAATGCGAATGCGAGGATCGAGCAGGCCGTAGGTGATATCCGCGGCCAGGTTGACCAGGATGTAGGTGGTGGCGATGACGATGGTCACCCCCATGATGGCCTGCAAGTCCAGATAGCTGGCGGCGGTGACGGCGTAGCGCCCCATGCCGGGCCAGGAGAAGATGGTTTCGGTGAGCACGGCGCCTGACATGAGATCCCCAAAAGCCAGGCCGACGATGGTCACCGTGGGAATGAGCGCGTTGCGCAGGGCGTGGCGGAGGATGACGGCCCACTGGCTGAGCCCTTTGGCTTTGGCCGTGCGCATGTAATCCTGCCCCAGCACGTCCAACAGGCTGGATCGGGTCATGCGGGAGACCGCGCCCATGGTGTAGGCTCCCAGCACGAGCGCGGGCAGGAAAAGATGGGCCAGCGCGTTCTTGAAGGTGGCCCATTGCCCCGCCAACAGACTGTCGATGGTGTACAGGCCGGTGACGGTCGGGGGCGGCGGAATGTCTGCGTCCAGACGCCCGGGGCCTGGCAGCCAATCCAGATGGAAGTAAAATATGTTCAGCAAGAGCAGGCCTAGCCAGAAAACGGGCACCGAAACGCCGATGAGCGCCAGGACGCGGGCGAGATGGTCGGGCCAGCTATCCCGATAGATGCCCGCGATGACCCCCAAGGGGATGCCGATGAAGATGGTGAACATCATCGCGGCCAGGGTGAGTTCCAGCGTGGCCGGGAAGAATTGCGCCAGGTCTTCCCGGACCGATCGCTGCGTGGCGATGGATTCGCCCAGGTCGCCGTGCGCCAGATTCTTGACGTAGACCAGATATTGCTGGTAGAGCGGGAGATCGTATCCCCAACGGGCGCGGTACGCGGCCACGATCTCCGGGTTGTTCATCGCCCGTTCCGAAAGCACCATGCCCAAGGGATCGGCGGGCACCAGATGGGAGACGATGAAGGCGAGCAGGGTGATGCCGATGATCAAGATGGGCATCAGCATCAGCCGACGCCCGACATATTGCCACAATTGCATGGGCCACTTCCGTCAACTACGGAGGAAAATCTCACGCAAAGACGCTAAGGCAAGTTTGCAAGTCGCAGGTGGCAGGTAGCAAGTCGCGCTACGCAAGCTGACTTGCCACTTGCGACTTGCCGCCTGCAAACGCTTCTTTTTCCCTTTGTGGCTCCGCGTCTTGGCGTGGATCGATTTTCATAGCAGGCGATACGAGCGACCGCTCGCTGATACCGATGAAAACGCCTCGCGGCCAGGGCGGCTCGGGAAGCCAATGCCGTGACGAGTGAAACGTGATGCGTGAGACCGTCACGTTTCACGTTTGACGCATCACGCCCATGGCAAACTCACCCAACGCGGGCTTTGAGGCGCTCTTTCAGACGAACGCGACGCTATTTTCGGAACAGGCGGGGCATGGCCACCCCGCCTGTTTTCTATGCCTTTACTCCTTGCTCAAGCCATACAAATCCACCCACCATACAGGGTTGAACACGTAGCCCTGTACGTCGGGCCCGATGGCGATGAGCACTTTGGGCTGGATGAGCCCGATGAAAGGCGCGTCTTCGAGGATTTTCTTCTGGAATTCCAGGTACATTTGGGCGCGCTTTTCAGGGTCCGTCTCGCGGCCGGCGGCGATGGCGAGATCGCCCACTTCCTTATTCTCATAGTGGACGCGTTTGGCCGCCGAGCCGCCCGGCACGCCGAAGGGAATGGCCCAGCCGTGGGGGTCCAGGAAGTCGGGCGTCCAGGGCGAGATGGTCATGGCCAGTTTGCCCGCGCGATAATCGGCCAGATGGGAGACAGGCTCGCGCGGCTCCAGTTCCAGAGTGATGCCCACCTGGGCCAGATCGGCCTGGATCTTGGCGGCCAGGGTCTCAGCGGCCAGGCCGCCCGCAAAGGTGCGGGTGGGGAAGACCATCTTCACCGTGAAACCGTCCGCATAACCGGCGTCGGCCAGGAGTTGTTTGGCTTTGTCGGGATCATGCGGATAGCCCAGGTTGGGGTCCGTTCCCAACAGCCCCACCGGGATGATGGTGGGGAGGCGGATGGCGGCGCCGCGCATCAATTGATTGATGATGCCGTCATAGTCGATGGCGTAGGCCACGGCCTGACGCACCTCTTTGTGGGACAGGGGTTCGGAGATGTCGGGGCTGGTGGTCATGGCCAGATAGATCATGTCCATGGTGTTGCCCTCGACGATGCGTCCGCCCGCATTCTTGTAATCTTCGATGGCGTCGATATCCATGTTCTGGGCGACGTCGATGTCTCCCCTGCCAACCATCATGCGTTGGGTGGCCGAGTCGGTGACATTTTTGATGATGATTTTGTCCAGCTTGGCGGGCTCGCGCCAGTAGTTCGGGTTTTTCTCCAGGGTGACGTCCACATCCCGCGTCCAGCCCTTGAGAATGTAGGGGCCCGTGCCTGCGGAGTTCTGATCCAGCCATTCGGTAGCCGTGTCTTTCGTGTCAGCGTCCTCGTCCGCGGTGCCGCCATGCGCCATCACCGTTTTCGAGTCAACGATGGCGAAGTTGGGCGAGACGAGCATGGCCAGGAAGGCGGCGTTGGGCTCCTTCAGGGTGATAGCCACCGTGTGGTCATCGACGACGTCGATTTTGTCCACCACGTCCATCAGCCAGGCGGGATTGTCCTTCAGGTTGCGCAGACGCTCGAAGGAGAATTTCACGTCTGCGGCCGTGAGGGGATTGCCGCTGTGGAACTTGACGTCATCCCGCAAGGTGAACGTGTAGACGAGACCGTCATCGGAGATCTCCCAGCTTTTGGCCAGGAAGGGCACGACTTTGGTGTAGTCTGTGCCCTCGAAGGTGACCAGGTTCTCGTACACCGCGTGCATGATCATAGGAGGCGTCAGCTCGTACTGGCGTTCCGGATCGAGCGTGCGGATGTCGAAGACGCGGGCGATGACCAGGGTTTTGCCGCCCTCGGCTGCGGGCGCCTGGGCGGGCTGTTCCTGCGGGGTGGGCTGCGCGGCCGGAGCCTGCGTCGGCTGTTCCGCGGGCGTGGAAGGCGCGGCGCAGCCAGCCAGGATGAGCGCCCCGATCATCAAGGCCAGAAGAAGTGCGAACGATCGGCGAGAAGAGGGCATGTTCTTCACCTCCTATTGGGTTGAGAGAAGGGTTGGCAATGGAATTTACTATACACGTTTCGTTTCGTTTGTCAAATGACCTCGCGCCCTCCACACCCCTGCCATTTTTTCGATCCTCCTTGCCTGCACCCCTGGCGACGTTTGCCAGCTCAGACGAATTGGAGTACGATCCGCAAGGTTTGACCGAGCCGCGGCTCGTTGATGCAGATGAACATGCCTCGCAGCCGGAATGACGCAGAAAGCCAACTACGTAATGCGTAATGCGTGATGCGTAACGACCTCACGAATTACGCATTACGCATCACGTGCGTAGCAGACTCGCCCAACGTTGGATTCGAGTTATTTTTGCAGGCGAGCGCAAGGCAATTCGAAGCCGGCATACGCAAGCTCCCATGCCCAACCGACCTCGCCTTCTATTCCCCCTCATCCTTCTGGCCCTGGCGCTGTTTCTGCCTGGCCCGATGGCCCGCGCTCAGCAGGGAGACAACCCCACCGAATACACCATCCAACCGGGCGACACCCTGCTGATCATCGCTCAGCGCTTCGACGTGCCCATGGATCTGCTGGCCCAGGTGAACGATATTGAGGACCCCAACCTCATCCAGGTGGGCCAAACGCTGATCATTCCCGGTGCGGACGCTGTGGCCCAGGCCCGACAGGCCGATCTGGCCCGCACCCTGCCGCGCGAGGCCCGGCGGGCGCTGATGCAAGCGTCCATGACCAGCGCCGCGCCGTTGGCGTTCGGGCTGGGCCTGCACGACGCGGGGGTGGCGATTCCGGTCTTCGCCATGCTGGCCATGCGCGACCCGGCGTTGCCTCCGCCCCTGCTGGCGATGGAGGCTCCCGAGGGCATCGTGCAGGGGGAAACGGGCGTCGTTTGGGTGACGACGGCCGCGCCTTTCCCGCCGCAAGGGCGATTTCAAGGGCGCACGCTCATCTTCATCGGCGAGGGCCGGGATGAAGCCGGCTTTCATTACTTCGCGCTGATGCCCACGGGCGCGCTGGACAAGCCCGGAGAGAAGACGCTGAGCGTCCGGGTGGGGAATGTCGCATGGAAGCAGCCGGTTGCGATTCTGGCGGGCCAATACGAGACCCAGCACATCGTGCTTCCCCCCAGCAAGGGCGGCCTGCTTGAACCCAAGAAATTGAAAGATGAGCGGGAAATCCTGTACGCCATCTGGGATCGGGTGACCGGCCCGCCTCGCTGGAACGCGCCCTTCAAATTCCCCATCGGCGAAGGGTTTGCTCGCACCTCGCCCTATGGCACGCGGCGCAGCTACAACGGCGGCCCGGTGTCCTCCTTCCATGCGGGCTCCGACTGGGGCGCGCCTGAAGGCACGCCCATCCTCGCCCCGGCTCCTGGCGTCATCGCCCTGGCCGAACCTCTGACCGTGCGCGGCGGGGCTGTGGTCATCGACCATGGCGCGGGGGTGTATTCCAACTTCTGGCACATGTCGCGCATCGACGTGAAGCCGGGCGACGTGGTGCAGACGGGCGATCAGATCGGGCTGGTGGGGACGACGGGGTTGTCCACAGGCGCGCATCTGCACTGGGAGATCCGCGTCAATGGCGTGGCTGTGGACCCCATGCAGTGGACGAAGACCCCGATGCCCTGACGCATGCCAATATGAAACTATTTTCATGCGAAGGGTTTTGGAAGGGGAAGAGCGCATGGTTTGGGGACGGGGGGACGTCTTATACATTGAAAGCGCATAAACCCATCATCGAACTCACACAAGGAGGCCCCTATGAAAAGCATGTCCTCGCGACGACGCGTCGAACATATCTCCCGCAGCGCACTTTCTCCCAAACGTCTGATGCTGCTCCTGCTGTTGCTGGCGTTGATGCTGGGAATGGCGGGATTGGCCTGGGCGTTGCAGCCTCAGGAAAGCCTGGCGAGCTGGCCCGTCGCCGCTCTCGATGGCGACCAAGTCGAGGCCGACATTGCCTACAATCCCGACGACGGTAACTATCTCCTGGTGTTCGTCTCTCATCAGGGCGATGACTGGAGCATTTATGGTCAGATCCTGAACGGCGAGGGGTATGTGACTCTGCCCGTGACGCCCCTGGCGACCGGCGGGGGCGAGGAGCGCCATCATCCCGCGGTGGCCTACAATCAGCAAGCCGGAGAATTTCTCGTCGTCTGGGAGGAGACCTTCCTGGGCCAGGATTGGGATATCCGCGGCATCCGGGTGACGCCCGTGGGCGTTCCCGTGGGCGATTCCTTCGCCGTGGCCGCCCGCAACAACCCCGAACGGCAGCCCGACGTGGCCTGGGACAGCGTCAGCAACCGCTATCTCGTCGTGTGGAAGCAGACTGTCGACACGATGACCGACGTCTCGGGCCAGTTGCTGAATGAATTGGGCCAGGCCATCGGATCCGATTTCCCGATCACATTCAGCTCTGCGGAAGAATCGCTGCCGCAGGTGGCCTTCGAGCCCGGATCACGTCGGTACATGGTGGTTTGGCAGGAGCCGGGCGCGGGCGCTGACGTGAATGTGCGCGGCCAGCTTCTCGACAAGGATGGCAATTGGGTCGGTGGCGTGATCGACATTGCCGCCAACGGCTGGTTGCAGAAGAATCCCGCTATCGCCGCGGGTGGCGGGCAATTTCTGACGGCCTGGAGCGAGCAGCCCAACAGCGACCATCGCGATGTCGTGGGACAGCGCTTCAATGTGAGCGGCGCGGCCGTGGGAAGCAAGCTGATCATTTCCACAGGCGAGAACGATTTTCGCAATAACCCGGCGTTGGCTTACAATCCCGTCAAAGGCGCGTGGTTGGCCGTGTGGGAGTATGAGGCCGGCGACGACGATGATGACATTCTCGGGCGCTATGTGCAAAGCAATGGGGCCATGCTTGGCGATGAACTTGTCATTGCGGGCAACGGTCGCATGCAGGCGCAGCCCGCGGTCGCGGCAGGCAACAACGACAGCTACCTGATCGTGTGGCAGGAGAAGGTGAATGACTCGTTCGATATTTATGCGGGCGTGCTGGGAACGCCATCGACCCCCACCCCCACGCCCGTGCCGACGGTGACGCCACCGCCTCCTCCCATGCCCTACAAGGTCTGGCTGCCCCTGGTCCAGAAGTGACGTCCTCTACTCCGACAACTGCTCCGCCCCCTCCATCGCCCCGATGACGATCAGCTCATCCCCCGGTTCGATGACGAATTCGGCCGGGGGATTGATGATCATCTCATCCTGGCGGCGGACCGCGATGACGGTGAGCCCATACTTCTGCCGCAGGTCGGCCTGGGCCAGGCTTTGGCCAATGTAGCGTTTGGGCGCGCGCATCTCCACGATACTGATGTCGGGGCTGAGCTCCAGATAGTCGATGAAGCCCGCCTCGGCCAACCGTCGCCCCAAACGCACGCCCGCTTCATGTTCGGGCAGCACCACTTCGTCCGCGCCGATTTGCAGCAGGATGTCTTTTTGCGTGCGGGTGCGGGCCTTGGCGACGATGTGCGGGACGCCCAATTTCTTGAGCGAGACGGTGGTCAGCAGATTGGCTTCGAAATCGGAGCCGATGCAGACCACGGCGGTGTCGAACTGATCTGCGCCGATCTCGCGCAGGGCTTCGATTTTCGTGCTGTCCAGTTGCACCACGTGGGGAATCTCGGGCGCGCGCAGCTCGACCGTGGCGTAATCGATATCCACGGCCAGCACGTCATGCCCGGCCTCGACCAGGGTGCGGGCCACGCCCGCGCCAAATCGGCCCAGGCCGATGATCAGGAACTCCCGTTCATGGCGGTTGCGCAGGAGGTTGAGGGAGGTGCGAAAGCGTTGGCGTTCTTCGGTCATGTGGTTAACCCATGGCGATCTTTTCGGTGGGATAGCGGACGTACGTGGGGCGCTCTCGCTGTGCCAGCATGACCACCAGGGTCAGCGGGCCCAGTCTGCCCCAAAACATGGTGAAGGCGATGAGAAAACGGCCCAGACCATCGAGCTGACTGGTCAGGCCCAGGGAATAGCCCGTGTTGGAGAAAGCGCTGACCACCTCGAACACGACGTTCAGAAAATCCCCCTGGGTGGTGGCCAGAAGCAGCAGGGAGATGACCAGCACCAGGAGGATGGACACCATCATGATAGCCGTGGCCTTGGCGATGGTCTCCAGCGGCAGGGTGCGGCCAAAGGCCACCGCGTGGGGATTGCCGCGCACGGTGGAGAAGACGGTGACGGCCAGCACGGCCACGGTGCTGAGGGTGACGCCGCCCGCCATGGACGCGGGCGCGCCGCCGATGAACATGGAGACCAGGAGGGTGAGGATGCTGGCTTCGCCTAATTCGTGCAGGGGGATGATGGTCAGGCCCGCGGTGCGGGAGGAGACCACTGCAAAGACCGCCTTCCAGATGCGGTCGTGCCAGCTCATGTCCACGAAGGTCGTACCCTCGAAGATGGGGTCCATGAGCACGATGAGGATGCCGATGACGTAGAGGAAGAGGGTGAGCGCCAGGGTGAGCCGGGTGTGCAGGGAGAGGCGGCGGTCCCAATAGTAGGTGACGATGTCCGCCCCCACCAGGATGCCCAATCCCCCAATGATGATCAACGCCATCATCACCGTCAGGGTGTAGCCGTCCTTGTCGTAGCCGAACAGGTTCTGGCCCGTGCCCGAGAACAGATCGAAGCCCGCGTTGCAGAAGGCGCTGACCGAGTGAAACAGGGCCAGGTAGAAGGCTTTCAGGTCGGGCATGGTAGCGCGCCAGCGCAGCCACAGGGCGAACGCGCCGATGAGCTGGATGCCGATGCTGAAGCCCATCACCGTCAGGGTGAAGGGGACGATGCGGAAGGTTTCGAATACGCCCAGGGTGTTGCGCAAGATCTGGCGGCCGGCGAAGGTGACCTGGCGGCCGATGAGCACGAACAGGATCACCGAGAAGGAGATGAATCCCGCTCCGCCGATCTCCATCAACCCAAGCACCACGAACTGCCCGAATAGGGAGAGGTCCACAGCCGGGGTGATGACCACCAGGCCCGTGACTGTGGTGGCGCTGGTGCTGATGAAGAACGCCTCGCTCCAGGTGAGCGCGCGTTCCCCCGCGGCGGCGATGGGCAGCCGCAGCAACAGCATCCCGATGGCGATGATGGTCGCGAAGCCCACTACCAGGATGAGAGCCTGCTGCCGGGCGACGGGGCTGTATTGCGCGAGCTCAGAACGGCGGTCGGGCATGGGGGGAGAGGCGGCGGGGATGGATAGGTGGAGAGCATGTAGCCGGCCAGTCTGGCGCGGGTGGCCAAAGGCCAGATGCGTAAATCGTGATGCGTAAGGTCGTCACGTTTTACGCATTACGCATCACGGACGTGATTAACTCGCTCCAGGTTGGCCTGGCGATTCATCCGAAAAAATACGCGGGACGTTATGGTTGGAAGATGGCGATGATGGGGTCGTGGTCCGATTTGCGCTCGGCCGTGGGGTCGTCCGGCCTGGGCGGGGGGAAGTCCGCGTTCACATGGAGGATGCGGGTCTGGCGGAGCATCTCGAACAGGTTGCGGGTGACAAGGATGTGGTCCAGCACCTGGCTTTCGCCCTGGAAGATGTAGTTGTAGCGCTGGTCGGGACGGGCGTCATCCAGGACGTGGTCCAGGCCCGCGTCCCGCAGGGTCTGGATGGGCTGGGAGTCGAAGAAGGAGTTGAGGTCGCCCATGACCGCGATGAGGGCGTCGGACTCCTGGGCCAGGATGATGTCCTTGACGATGTGGACGTTCCATTGGGCCTGGGCGGTGCGCCGCGGCTCGGTGATCTCGACGCCCGCGGCCATCGAGGTGAAATGGTTGTTGATGACGTAGAGGGTCTTCTGGCCTCCCCTCAGATCCAATTGCAATTTGACGACCAGGGGCGGGCGGCTGGTGAGGCCCTCGGGCGCGTCGTATTGCTTCACGTCCACGATCTCGGCGTCTCCGCGGATGAGGTAGCCCACGTCGATGCCGCGGTTGTCGAAGCCTTCGATGAGCACGGGCTGATAGGCGGATACGCGAATGGCGTCCTCCGCGGCCAGGTCTTTCAGCACGTCGATGTTTTCGATCTCCTGCAGCCCGACGATGGTGGGATAGCCGGCGCGAGCGATGGTGTCCGCCATCTTCTTCAGGGCGAGATGGTATTCCGCCGGGGAGGGCAGGGGCGGGTCGCTGGGATGGGGCGGCCTGGCGTCGAAGACGTTCTCCGCGTTCCAGGTTATGATAGCGAATTCCGAAGGTCCCAATGTGTTGAATTGGGGCAGCCGATGGTCGGTGGGGGTGATGGAGGGCGTTTCTACGGGCTCGATCTTGTAGTTGTCGTAGGTGAAGGCCAATGGCCCGACCACGTCGCTCACCCGATCGCCGGTGTAGACCACGTAGGGCAGGCCCTCGCGGGTGAGGAAGCGTTCGGAGGAGCCGTCATCCACCATGATGGCGATGCCGTTTTGCTCATGGCGCCAGCGCCACAGCCGGTTCACGCCATGTTTCTCCAGCACGAGGACGTATTCGCCATATTTCGAAGTGGGGGAGACCGCAATGGCGGGTTCGTCGACAGCCACCAGCATCCCTTCCAGGCGTTCGTAGTAGGCGCGGGCGTCGCTGCGGGCCGCGGGCGGGTCGAGAGGAACGGGATCGGGCAGGGGGGCTTCTTGGCTGATGACCTCGATATCCTCAGCCGCTTCCAACACGAGCTGGGTCTGCTGCGAGGTCTCCCGCACCTGGCCGTAGATGCGCACCACGTCGCCCACGGCCACGTCGGGGAAGTCATCCAGGCGAGAGGCGTTCACGAACAGCCCCTCGGAGGTGTTGGGGTCCTGGTCGGGCTGCGCATCCTGGATGAAGAAGCCGGGTAGGTCGGGGAATGCGCCCGTGACCACGCCCTCCACCTGCACCCATTTCATCACGTAGGGCGAACGGTCGCCCGGGCCCTGAATGGCCCACACGGGCACGGTGTCGCTGAGGAAGGTGATGATCGCGGGGCTGCTGGCGGGCTCGGGCCACTGGTCGGCCACGGCCTGGAAGCCGGCGAAGGTGACGGCGTCGCCCGATTCGGGCGCGGCGGCCACGAACCACACGTCCGCGCGGCCGCCGTCGGGCCCGAGTGCATCCAGCGTCCAGACGATGCGCCCCTGCTCCACCCGGCCACCCTCGGAGATTTCGGTCACGGTCGCCCCCTCGGGCGCCTGCGCGGTGACCACGACGTTGGTCATGGGGTCGGGCGTGTGGTTGAAGATGCTGGCGGTGTAGGTGATGGGTTGGCCCGGGCGGACGGAGAGGGGCGCGTCCGCAGTCACCCGCAGGATGGGCGGGAAGACCTCGACCAGGTCGCTTTGCACCCGCGGGTAGAGCTGCACCTTGCCGTCCCGCACTTCGAGGATGCCCGTCGCCCGGTAGAGCTGGCCCTTTTCGATGGCCTCGGGGTTGATGCGGGTTCCTTTGTCGACATAAAGTGAAAGGATATGGCCTTCGTCGTCGGCCAGGTCGATGGCGTAGCTGTAGGTGAATTCCTCGTTGCGGGTGACTTTGCCCTCCACCTGGATGAGACGGCCCCACAGGGTTTCATCCTGGAGCGCGTCGGCGATGGAGACGGTCTGGGGCTGGGGCAGGTGGTCGGGGTCGGCCTTTTGCAGGATGGTGACGTCGTCGGGGACCACGTCGGGCACGATCTGCGTGGCTCCTCGATAGGCGCCGATGGTTCCTTTCACCCGCACTTTGTCGCCAATGTGCACGCTGACGGCGCCCTGGCCGCCGAAGACCTGCACCTGGATGCCAGCGGTGTCATCCTGCACGTAGAATTTGACGTTGCCGCCGCCCGCGTAGAAGCCGCCGGTGTACATGGTGGCCATGCCTTCGATGGTGAGCTGCGCGCCCTGCAGGGTGCGGGCCGTGGCGATGGGGATGACGCCCCCTTCGATGCGGGTGACTACCGTGGGGCCCGACGCGGGATGGGGCCAGTCACCCGCCTTGACCTGATAGCTTTGCAGACGGGCGTCGAAGTAGGTGTAGGGCGCGGTCACGGGGATATTGACGCTGACCGATTCCCCGGCGTCCAGCGCATCCACCCGCCAGACCAGAGCCCCATCCGTTTTCTCCACGCCCTCGGGCAGGTCGCCGATCTTCAGGGTTTTGGGAAGCTGGAGGGTCGCTTCCAGGTCATGGACGGGCTGGCCCGTGGCGTTGGTCAGGGTGGAAATGTAGACGAAATCGCTGCCCGGCTCCACACTCTCGGGCGCTTCCGCCTGGATGATCAGGCGCTTTTCGATGGCGGGCGCGGGGTCGGAGGCGGTGTTGCGGGGCGCAGGGTCGGTGAGAGTGAAGTCGGAGGCGTTGTCGTCCGTGTCCTGGCCGTTGCCGGCGTCGCCGCCCGGAAGGCGCTCCAGGGCCTGGCCGTTGCTCAATTTGGGGGCGGGCGCGCCTTCGGTGAAGCTGGCGGGCGCTTTTTCGCCCCAACCCAACGCGTCGATGCGGTTCCCCTGGCTGTCTTGCAGTTCCAGGCCCCCTTTGGTCAGGTTGATGGCCTGCTCGAAGGTCCCGTCGGGGGACGTCCCCACGTCCTGGCCCTCCCGCACCAGCAGAAAACGCCCGTGCGGCGGAACCAGCGCGCTTTGCGTCCAGCGGGCGATGCGCGCGGGGTCCTGCTTGTCGGTGAGCCGATACCACAGGGAGAGCCCTTGCAGGTCGATGGGCGCGTCGGTGGGGTTGTAGAGTTCGATGAATTCCTGGTTGTTGTTGCCCTTGACGCCGCCCAACACCTGGCTGATGAGGAGATGGTCGGCCGCGGGCGCTGGCGTGGGCGACGGCGCAGCCGTGGGTGCGGGCATGGGCGCGGCCTCGGTGGGCGTGGGTGACGACGGGACCTGGCAGGCGGCGAGGAGCAGGGGCAGGATTAGGATTAGGATTAGGATTGGGATTGGGGTTGGGAGGAGGCGGGTGGGTTTGGGCA
>JALXCB010000180.1 GCA_026991225.1 Anaerolineae bacterium
TCCCAATAGCGGCCCTCAACCCCGCCATCCCCTTCATCGAACGCCTGTTGGATGCGTCCGGGGTTGAGGGCCGCTATTGGGATTTGGACCGGGGCCATCCCCGCTCGCCCTACCTCCATCTCGATTTCTTCTGCCGCGAATGGTACGCGGACCTGAAGGCCATCGCGCCGCAAACCCGCTTCTGCGGCGGCCAGCCCGCGTCGCCTCAACCCCTCGACTTCCCGCCCGACGCCCGCCCGCTCCTCTTCGTCACCCTGGGCTCCACCTTCGCCAACGACGAGAACTTCTTCCGCATCGCCGCGGAAAGCGCCCTGCTGGCCGCGGCCCGGCCCGTGCTGGTCACCGGCCAGCGCGCACCCAAAGTGCTGGCCAGCCTGCAAGACGCCCCGCCCGGCCCCGCCATCATCCGCGACTGGGTTTCTTATGACAAGTTATTCCCCCATCTGGCGGGCGTCGTCCATCATGGCGGCGTGGCCACCACCCACGCCGCGCTGCTGCATGGCGTCCCGCAGGTGGTCGTGCCTCACGCCGGAGATCAGTACCCGCAGGCGGCCCGAGTCACGCAGGCGGGCGTGGGCTACGGCATCCGGGCCAAAGACTTCAACATGGAGAACGCGCCCCTGATCCTGGCCGACATCCTCTGGGACCCCGAATTTCGAGAGAATGCAGCCCGCTTCGCTCAAATCATGGCCGGCCTGGGCGGGCCCGCCGCCGCGGCCGACGCTATCCTGAACCTGTAAGGAACACAGAGCGCCCTGAGACTGCACAGAGGACACAGAGAAAAACTGATTACTGAACACTGATTACTTTCCCCAATGCCCTTCCTCACCCTCCCGCCCGACGGCTACCGGCTCTACTACGAAGAGCAAGGCCAGGGCCCGCCCATCATCCTCCTGCACAGCGCCACCGGCTCAACCCGAGACTGGCGGCGGGCGGCGCCCCTGCTGGCCGCGGGTGGCTACCGCGTCCTCGCCTACGACCGCCGCGGTTTCGGGCGGTCCGACCCCCTGCCCGAGCCCGACTGGCCGCTGGATTACCTGCACGCCAGCCGGGACGAGCTGTTCGCCTTCCTGGACGCCCTGGGGCTGGAGCGAGTCATTCTGGTTGGGAACAGCGACGGCGCCACCATTGCATTGCTGGCCGCGGCCGCGCAGCCGGAGCGGGTGCAGGCCGTGGCGGCGGAATCGCCCCATATGTGGTATGAGAAAAGCACCCTTCTGCCCGCGTTCGATCGGTTCCAGAAGACCCTGGGCGCGGATCCCCGCTTCTGGCGGGCCATGCGGTGGGCCCACGGCGACCGGGCGGAGGAGGTCGTGCGGCGCTGGCGGCGGCGCTGGACCAACCCCGCGTTCTTTGCCTGGAGCGACCGCGACGCCCTGGCCCGCACCCGCTGTCCCGTACTGGTGATGCACGGCGAAGAGGATGCATACTTTCCCATCGCCCACAGCCAGGAGATTGTCCGTTTGTTACCCGACGCGCGTTTGGTTGTTTATGAGGGCGTTGGGCATGTGTTGCATTTGGAGATAGTTAATGCCTATGCGCAAGATGTTTTCGAATTCCTGTCCGGGATTCAAGAGAAATACATTTGAATCATTGGTCGTTGTTGCCTTCGCACCGTCGAGATATCACTGCGGATATCACAGAAGATTCGAGCGCCATCCAGGGTGCGGAAGGCTCCAGAGACTTTCTGTTTGACTTTGACCATGCGGATGTCGCGTTCCGCCAGATTGTTATCGAACGGCACCTTGAAATCGTACATAAAGGCCAGGACCTGCGGTTTGTAGGCCTGTAAGCGATCCAGGAGATTCTTCGGCGGCGATTGTTTCCGTCGTCCCGCTTCTTTTCCTTGGGCGGCGGCGGAGGTGGATTCATGAGAAGGCCCTGCAAAACCAGCTCATCATAGCGGCGCTCGAAAGCCTGTCGCTGGTCGAGAGGAAGCTGTTCTAGCTTCTGCTCTTGGGCCTGGCCCACCGCCCGCTTGATTTCCAACAGCAAGGAGGCCATTTCCTCCGCCCAACCTTGCTGATACTGTTCGTGCACATAATGCAATTCCCGAAGATGATGGGCATTGCACAGGGCATGCTGACATTGGTCGAAGGCCTTGTAAGAACGCAGGCCATCATGCACGAACCAACCACGCAGCTCCGGGATGATGCCCCCCTCTCGCATGGCCTCCTGGCCCCGCTTCTTATGCACGTGGTAGGCCGTCAAGGTCTTGGTGCAGGCGACATGCACCCACTGCAGTTGTCCTGCCACCCGCATCCCGGTCTCATCCCCATGCACCACCTCGGCCTCGATGATCCCCTGTTTGATGGCCTCGATGCTGGGCTGGATATGGGATTGCAGCTCTCGCATAGCCTGAAGGATCACCGCATCTGCAGGCCGCAGACCAAATATATCGGCCGCTAACTCCCTCAAACGGTTGTACGGAATGTAGTGGTACACGTTCAGGTAGCTGAGGAAGGCCTTGTATCGGGGACCGTATTGTACGGGCCCCCGTACATGGTCTGGCAGCTCCCCCTTCACCTCGCATTGACAATGCGGACAGACTTTGACCTCCCGCTGATGTTCCGTCACTTCCAGGCGCAGTGGCGGCATCTCGAACACCTGACGGCGCTCTATGCGCACCACAGCCGCCTCATGAAGCTCGGCCTGACAATGCGGGCACGCCCCCACGCTTCTTCTTCCTTGACTTCCGGAGACTTTGCGTCCGCCGAGGCTTTTTCAACCCGTCACTGCTCGGCGGCTTCCCACTGTTCCGACTGTTCTTTGCCAGCCGCGCTCGCAGTTCCTGGTTCTCCGCACGCAAGACGGCAGCTTCCGCCTCCAACGCCTGGACGCGAGCCACCATCTCCCAAAGCAGCTTGATGAGCTGTTCCTTGGATAACGATTCCAGTTGCAGTAAGTCGGTTGGCGTCATAGCTTTATGATTACGACGATTGTATACGAAAATCATTAGTTTTTTGCTTGATTTCGATTAGGATTCCTGCTCGAATCGGGCTACCTTAGTAGTTACCCAAAAAAAGCAGGAAAAAAGCGAGTGGGTGAATAGAATGAGAGAAATCACGACCAAATGGTTTCTCTCCACCATTCACACCACTCATGCCAAAGATTACCACACTTTTAGCCATTTTCGAACAAACGCTTTCCAAGA
>JALXCB010000181.1 GCA_026991225.1 Anaerolineae bacterium
GGTGATGACCACTCCCGCGGTAGCGCCCCCCGCCTGCCCCACCGCGGGCGTGGTCATCACCTCGCCCGGCGTGGGTCAGACCCTCACTGGGCCCGTCCAGATCACGGGCACGGCCAACATCCCCAACTTCCAGTTCTACAAGCTGGAATGGAGCAGCGCGGCCGCGCCCGACCAGTGGCACTGGTTCGCCGGGGCGGAAGCGCCTGTGGTCAACGGCGTGCTGGGAACCTTCAACCCGGCCCTGGTTCCGCCCGGCGCGTACAACATCCGCCTGGTGGTCGTAGACAACACCGGCAACTTCCCCGCGCCCTGCGTGGTCCAGGTCAACGTGCCGGGATCGTAAGCGTTGGGGACTGCGTATGAACATGCTGACGGCCGGGTTGGCGCGGGTTGCCCATGCCAGAATGCGTAATGCGTGATGCGTAAGGACCTCACGTCTCACGTTTTCACGCATCACGCCTGTTACAGACTCGCCCAACGTCGGCTTGGCGAGCTTATCTCATGCGCGGCGAAGGTTACTTTACGGTTAGGTGAAATCCATGCATCTCCCTGAGTCTCGCACAATGGCCAAGCTGCCCGCCTTCGGGTTCCGGTGGGGCGTTGCGATGGGATTGGCGCTGGCATTGACGCTGGCGGCGGCGTTCATAGCGCGGGCGCAGGGGACGGGCGATTGGGTGGGAGGTTCCGGGCCCGTGGCCTTCGCCACCCACATCGCGGCCGATCCCACCGACTCCGATTTCCTCCTCATCTTCCTGGTCAACAGCGCCCGCCGCAACCCCGATCAGACCCAAACCAGCCAGGGCGAGACCGTGACCACGTGGGCGCCCTACTTCTCCGTGGACGGCGGCGCCACCTGGCAACCCGCGTCCAACGACCTGGCCGAGGTGCAGCCCTCCTTCCTGGCCATGTTCCAAGGGGAGGATGGCGTGGTCGCCTGGGTGGGGACCGAAGCCCGCGGCCTGTGGCGCAGCGACAACCGCGGCCGCACCTGGCGGCCCGTGATCATCCCCGGCATGGCCAACCAGCGGGCGGTGGGGATGGCGCAGGACGCGCGGGGGAGGCTCCATCTGCTGACCGTGGACGGGACGCGCTACCCTGCCGCGCATCTCTACACCAGCCGCGACGACGGCAAGAGCTGGAGCTACCGCCGGATTCAGGATTATAAGGGCGAACCGGAGGCGACGGTCGCGGGCATCCTGGCCGATCCCTTTGACGGTAACCGCTTGTACGTCACCACCCACGGCGGACTCATGGTCACCGAAGACGCGGGCTTCACCTGGAAGCGGGTGACCCTGCCCCTGCCCGCAGGCTCCGACCCCGCGGGCCAGGTGGTCATCGCCGCGGACGCCACCCAACGGGGACGCTTGTTCCTGGTGCGCCGGGGCAAAGATCCATCGGGCCGGCCCGCCTTGCACAGCTTCCTCTCCCTGGATGGCGGCCTTGCGTGGGAATCCCTGCCCATTCACATCACCCACAGCGCCGGAGCCAACCCCGACGCCGCGCCCGTCCCCTTCAGCCTCAGGGTGGACCCCCTCAACCGAAAGCAGTTGCTGCTGGCGAGCAGCACGGGCCTGTGGCGCTCGCCTGACGGCGGCGTCTCCTGGCTGGCCGCGGGCTCCGAACTGGCGGGGACGCCCGTCATCGACCTGGCGTTCGACGCCCGGCGCAAGGGCGTGTGGACCGCCATCGGCGCGGGCGGCCTGTGGCGCACCCGCACCGGAGGAACCTCGTGGGAGGCCAGCATCCAGGGCCTGCCCGCCACCGCCGCCATTCACGCGCTGGCCCCGCTGGCGGGCAAGGGAAACGTGCTCCTGGCTCTGAACGGGGGCTTCCTGCCGCAAGACGACCTCGCGCATCCCCTCTGGCGCAGTGCAGACGGCGGCGCGACCTGGATGCCCGCCATGCGCGGGCTGGAGGGCGCGCATGTGCGCCGCCTCATCGCCCATCCCGCCCTGCCCGACACCGCCTTCGCCCTCACCGACCAGGGCGTCGCCCGCACCGACAACGCCGGTGTCTCCTGGCTGCAACGCCCGCTGGAGGGCTACCCCTTGGCCCTGGCCGCGGACCCCACCGGCCCGCGGGTCTATGTGGGCGCGGGCCAGGGGCTGCTTTTCAGCCCGGATCGGGGCGACAACTGGCGGCGGGTGTTCGAAGGCGGCAGCGTCGTGGCCGTGGCCGTGGACGCGGCCGGAACCGTCTATCTGGCCTCCTACGGCGAAGGCGGGGACCTGGCTCTGTGGCGGGGGAAGCAGGGCGGCCGGGATTGGGAGATGGTCGGGGCTCTGCCCGTGCAGGGGGCGGTGGAGCTCATCGCCCATCCCAAACAGCCCAAACTGCTGGCCCTCACCGCGCCCTGGGAAGGCGTGTTCGTCTCCGTGGATGGCGGGAAGACGTGGGATCGCCGGGTGAACGGCATTCCCGTCCCCGCCCGCTGGCAGGGCGGCGCGCCCGACACGCCCGACGCGCCCAACATCCTGGCCCTGTTCATGGACCCGGACACCGGGGAATGGTGGGCCAGCCGCGATGGCGGGGGCGTCTTCCACAGCCTGAACAACGGCGGCATGTGGCGGGACGCCACCGACGACATGGGCGACACGCTCATCCTCAGCTTCGCCCGCGGGCCCGAGGGGCTGCTGGCCGGGTCGGCCAATGGCGGCGTCTTCCAGCAGCGAGCGGGCCTGACCCCGCCCGAACCGCCCCCGCAGGTGGACGTGCGCATCGAGATCTTCTGGCCCCACGACTTCGCGCCCGTGACCTCGGCCCAACAGGCCAATCTGGGCCTGCGCCTCTACCGCACCCGCAGCCTGGAGCCGCCCCCCTGCGCCTGGACGCCCAACGTCGAGCTGTGGGCCGCACAGGACGCCGAACCCCTGCGGCGGCTGGGCCTGGCCGACCAGCGCAGCGTGGAGGGCCATCCCTTCCCCTTCTGGACCATGAACGACCTGGACGTGACCTGGGCCAACGACCCCGACCATCAACTCATCTACCTGGCGCGGGTGACGCCGGGCCTGGCCGAGAGCTACGGCTCGGTGTGGGTGCACGCGGCCGACGCCCGCACCCGCCTGCCCAACCCGCCCCAACCGCAGGGACTGGCCCCGGCCGGCGCCGCCGAGATGGATGGGCGCATCCTGGTGGTGTGGCCCCACGACGAGGCCGGGCGCTTCGCGCCGCCCGAAGACGCGCCTCTGGCCAACATCACCGCCGCGCTCTTCCGCCGCGGCACGCTGCAAGCCCTGCGGCCCGAGGACCTGCCCGACCGGGTGTGGCTGGTGGGCGCGCTGGACAACCAGGTCGGGCGCAGGCTGGCCGTGGGGAAGCCGCGGGAGGCCGAAATCAACGACCTGCGCGTCACCCTGTACGACTTCAACGACATCGACGTCTCCCTGGCCCGCGACCCGGCCCATCGCTGGGCCTTTTGGCTGGAAGCGCCGGGCGCGGACCTGACCAGCAACGTGTGGATTCATGGCAGCGACGCCCGCACCATCGCCCCCCGCATGACCGAACCCATCACCACCTGCCAACCATGACCCCCGCCGCCCTGCTGCTTCTCATCCTGCAACTCATCGCCATCCTCCTGCTCATCGTGTGGTGGGTGCGATGGTCCCCGCGCGGGCTGGCGTGGGCCTTCTTTGCCCTGTTCATCGCGGCCGGGCTCAGCTATCTTTCCAGTCTCATCTTCCGCGTTCACCCCTATCAGGTGGGATGCGAGGGCGTCTGCCCTGGCTGGCGGGGCTATCCCGCGCCCACCCATCACCTTCTGGAAGGGCGTGTCGCGTTCGATGGGGCCTCATTTGTGCGAAACACGTTCTTCTATTATGCTGTGGTTCTGGCCTACAGCGCCATCCTGGCCTGGCTGATCCGCCATTTTCGCATGGTCGGGCGTTCCTGGGGCCGATGGCTGCTCTTCGCGCTCTTTCTCATCATCATCCCCCTGGCCACCTTGCCCCTGTGGATTCCTCCCCCCCAACCCGACGTGTCCGTCACCGACCTGCGGCTGGTGAACAACGCGGCCCGGGACTGGCGCTGGCAACTGCGCCTGCGCGGCTGGATGGATCGGCGGCTGGCGTTGGAGGATATGCGGCCCGCGCCCGACGGCCAGGGCCAGCGCGTCTGCTTCCGCATCTACACCTGGTTCTATCTTCCCTACCAACACGCCTACATCGATCTGGACGAAGCGGGCCTGCGCGCCCGTTCCGGCGGCGAAATCCCCCTGTCCCAATCCTGCTGGGAAGCTCCCTGAATTTTGGTTGCCATTGCCTTGCCGAAAGAGAGAAACTTTTCTCAAGCGTCAACCGTAAAACGTCAAACGTCAATCAGTGCTGGCGGGCAGTGATTTTGACGTTTGACGCTTTACGCTGGTTGACTGACAAATCTTGAGGCTTTCCTTTCCGACCGTATTCACCGAGTAAACTCGGGCTCTTTAGGCGCTTCGCGCCTGTGGTCGACCTTCGTCGACCTGATTTCCATCATGAACATGGACGGCGGAGGCCGTCCACTGGCCGCAGGCCTGGAATGGGACGACTTCAGTCGACAGCATAGGCGACCACAGCAGACCATAACGCGTTTTGTCAGTCAATCAGCGCATGACGTTTGACATTCTTTTCCGGCCATGGGCGCGTGTCGACGCCCTGGCTTCATGACCATTCGGCCATTGCTACGAACTCCCATGTCCAAAAACCTTTTCCTCCTGCTCATCTTCCTCGTCCTCATCCTCTCCTGCTGCGCCATAGCCACGGCCTGCGGCGCGGGCGTCTACATCTTCCAGGCCATCGGGGACGCGGGCTCGACCGACGTCGATTTCGAGGCGGATTTCGACGGGGGCGTGACCGTGGTTCCGGCGGAGGCGCCCGACAAGCCCACGCCTTCGGGCCCCACCGCCACGGCTTTCCCAAGCCCCACGCCCGCGCCCGGCGCCACGCCCGTCAGCCATCTCACCACCGAGGAGCTGATCCAATCGGTGGAAGTCCCCATCAACGATCCCATCGACCTGGCCGCGCGGCTGCGCCCCGAACTGGGAGCCGTCCCCCGCGTGGTCAATGACGCGCCCTCCGACTACGAAGAGGGCGACGTCATCTCCTTCTGGGTCAGCAACAGCGACACCGACGAGAACTGGCAGATCGACGCGGAGCTGGTGGTGAAGGGGAAGCATGTGTACATGTGGCGCGAGGTGGGCTCCAAAGTCAGGGAGAAGGACCTGCGCAAGGCCGCGAAATTCTTCGATGAGCAGATCTACCCCACCGACCGGGAATTCTTCGGCAGCGAATGGTCGCCGGGCATCGACGACGACCCCCGGCTGCATGTGCTCCACGCCCGCGGCCTCGGCGACACCATCGCCGGCTATTTCTCCTCCGCCGACGAAATCCCCCGCGCCATCCATCCTTACTCCAACGAGAAGGAAATGTTCTACATCAATGTGGACAACAACAAGCCGGGGTCCGACTTCTACAATGGCACTCTGGCCCACGAGTTCCAGCACATGATCCACTGGTATCAGGACAAGAACGAGGAGAGCTGGATGAACGAAGGCGCGTCCGAGCTGGCCATGCAGCTCAACGGCCTGCGCCGGGACTCCCTTTTCTCGCCCGACAGCGCCTTTGCCGAAAACCCCGACCTGCAACTGAACACCTGGCCCGACACCGACGAGAGCTACGCCCACTACGGCAACGCCTACCTGTTCATGAGCTATTTCCTCAGCCGCTTCGGCGAGGACGCCACCAAGGCCCTGGTGGCGGATGACAAAAACGGCATGGATGCCGTGGACGACGTGTTGCGTCAGTTCGGCGCGGGCATGACAGCGGATGATTTCTTCGCGGATTGGGTGGTGGCCAACTGGTTGGATGACCCCAAGGCCGCGGACGGGCGCTGGGACTATCCCGATTATCGGGTGGACCGGATGACGCCCGTGGCCGAATTCGATGCGCTGCCCGTCTCCTACAGCGACACGGTGCATCAATACGCGGCCGACTATTACACCATTCCCGTGGATGGCGACAGCGTCACCATCACCTTCTCCGGCGATACGCAGACCCGGCTGGCCGCCACCGACGCGCACAGCGGGCAATGGGCCTGGTGGAGCAACCGCGTCGATGAATCGGACACGCGGCTGACCCTGCCCGTGGACCTGACCGGGACGGAGAAGGCCACCCTGCACTACTTCACCTGGTACGACATCGAGGAGCTGTGGGATTACGCCTATGTGGAAGTGAGCGAGGATGGCGGGAGGACCTGGACCCTCCTGGAGACCGAACGCACCACCCGCGAGAACCCCAACGGCAACGCCTACGGGCCCGGCTACACGGGCAAGAGCCTGGGCGATTTCGCCGGTTGGGTGGAAGAGCAGGTGGACCTCAGCCCCTACGCGGGGAGGGCGATTTTGGTGCGGTTCGAGTATGTCACCGACGCCGCGGTGACGCAGCCCGGCATGTTCATCGACGACGTGTCCATCCCCGAGATCGGCTATTATCAGGATTTCGAGAACGGCCCGGGCCGGTGGGAGTCCGAAGGCTGGCTGCTGACGAACAACATTCTGCAGGAGCGCTGGCTGGTGCAGGTCATCGAACAGCGCGGCGCCCACGACGTCGTCATCCATCGCATAGAGGTCGGGCCCGACGGCCGGGGCGAGCTGCGCCTCACGGGTCTGGACGACTTCTACGACCTGGTGCTCATCGTCTCCGCCCTGGCCCCCGTCACCGTGGAAGAAGCCTCCTATCAGTTCGAAGCCCAACCCGGGCCATGACGCTGTTCCGAAAATAGCATTGCGTTGGCCTGCAAAAAACTCGAAGCCCACGTTAGGCGAGTCTTCCACGGGCGTGATGCGTGATGCGTAATCCGTGAGGTCGTTACGCATCACGCATTACGCATTACGTGCTTGGCTTCCTGCGCCGGCCTCGCCGCAGAAAAATCCTCCTGCAACCGCCTCCGACTGCACGACCGAACGACCTCATGACCGCCTCCTACCGCAATCCCTACACCATCGGCGGATGGGTCAGCGGGCAACGTTACTACGGCCACGCGGACCTCCGCCAATACATCCTGCTGGGCTCCGACAACTACATTTGGGTCATCGGCACGCGGCGCGTGGGCAAAACCTCCCTGCTGCGGCAATTGGACGTGCAGGGCCGCCGGGATTACCTTCCCATCTATTGGGACATGCAGGGATGCGCCAACGCGGACGACCTGCGGGACGAGCTGCTCTTCGCGCTGGAAGATCGGGCGGCGCAGTTGAGCAAGCTGGGGGTGGATATCGACGCCCTGGCCGGGGAGGACATGGCCAACGCACTGCGCAAAGTCTGCCGCCAGGCCGAAAAGGCGGGCGTGCGCATGCTCCTCCTCATCGACGAGCCCGAGCCCCTCATCGAGATCGCACAGGCCCAACCTCAGGCCGTGCAGCGCCTGCGCGCGGCCTTCCAGCGCCCGCCCAACCTGCGCGTCGTCCTGGCCTCCACCAAAACCCTGGCCTCCCTGCAGGAGATCACCCGCGACTGGCCCACCTCCCCCTTCCTCACCGACTTCGCGCCCTTCTACCTGGACGGGTTGGCGCGGGAGGATGCGGAGCAGCTCATGCGCCAGGAGCAGCGCAACCCCGTGCACGTCACGCCCGAGACCATCCGCCGCATCCACGACTTCACCGGCGACCATCCCTACCTGCTGCAATGGCTCTGCTACCGTCTCTACCAGCCCGACCACAGCCTGCGCCCGCCCCGCAAGGACGACATCGTCCTGGACGCCATGCTCACCACCCTCTTCCGCCTCCAGTTCGACCAGCTTTCCCCGGCCGAACGCCGCATCTTGCTCCACCTGGTGGATGGCGGGAAGGACGCGGTCGGGATTGCAAAGGCGCTGGGGGTGAAGCTGACGGAGGCGGGCATGTATCTCTACGTAATGGCGCGGCTGGGCTACATCCGCCGCTCCTCCGCCGGGAAGTGGATCATCGGCAATCGTTTTCTGCATCGCTGGCTGGCGGAGCATGACGCGGAGCTTTCGGTGGAGGACGCGGCCATCTCCGACCAGCGGGTGCGGGAGATGGCCCGCGCGGGCCAGAAGGAGGAGGCCGTCTACTGGCAGGAGCAGCTCCGCATCTATCGGGAGCGGCTGGGCAAGCTGGAGGTGGCCGCGGCCCGGTACGAGGATCAGCCGCCCGAACGCCTCCAGGCCACCATCCTCGAACACAAGCGCCGCATCCGGGCCCTGGAGCGCAAGATCGATGCGTTCCATCGGGCGTATGGGGCATGACCGGGGCTGCTCGGAAGAACCGCGAAGACGCGGCGAAAGGAAGACGGATTGCGTTGCGCCTGGCTCTGCCCGGAGGTGAACCTCCGGGCTAGAAACGACGCCCCCTCAAGGGGGCTTTCAGAGCCAGCCCGCGCCCAAAGCCGGGTTCACCCGGCGTTGTTTTGTAGCCCGGCGCTGAAGCGCCGGATGGAGCCCGCATGACCGAATTCCTGATGACAACGCGATTTACCAAAATTTTAGGACGCACCCATTTTGAAATTTTGAATCGCGACCTTGACCCCGAAAGTTTTTTCCTGTATAATAAGGGCACTCAGGTAAAGACACCCTCCTCGAAAAGTGGGCGCCCCCCACTTTTTTGTTTGTTTGGGGTCAAAACCTGATGCAATCGCATACACAACTTCATACTTTGAGAGGTAATTGAAAAACAACCGCATATGAACAAGCAACTTTTAATGGCCATCAACCAGATCTGCGCCGAACGCAATCTCAAACCTCAGGTGGTCATCGACGCCATCGAACAGGCGCTGATCAGCGCTTATCGCAAGAATTTCGGGACCGCGCAAAACGTGGAGGCGCGGCTGGACCCCGAGACCGGGGATACGCACATTTACGCCATCATGGAGGTGGTTTCCCCCGAGGAACTCACCGATCCCAATACCCAGATTACCCTGGAAGAGGCCCGGGAATACAAGCCAGACGCGGAGATCGGGGATGAAATCCGCATCGAGCGCACCCCCGATGATTTCGGTCGAATCGCCGCGCAAGCCGCCAAGCAGGTGATCTTGCAACGCATTCGCGAGGCCGAGCGCGACGCCCTTTACGAGGAGTATATCCAGCGCGAGGGTGAGCTGATTCAGGGCGTGGTGCGCAGCATCGACCGTAAGAACGACGCGCTCATCATCTCCCTGGACGGCGGTCAGGCCGAGGGCATCATGCATCGATCCGACCAGATTCCGGGCGAGCGTTATCGGCCGGGTAACAGCGTGCTGGCTTATGTGGTGGAAGTAACTCGCGGCGGTCGCGGGCCCAACATCCATCTCAGCCGCACCCATCGCAACATGCTCCGCCGTCTGCTGGAGAAAGAAGTGCCCGAGATCAAGCAGGGCACGGTGGAGATCAAGGCCATCGCCCGCGAAGCGGGCAGCCGTTCCAAAGTGGCCGTGGCCGCCACTCAGCGCGGGGTCGATCCTGTGGGCTCCTGCGTGGGCATGCGCGGCGTCCGCATTCAGAACATCGTCAAAGAGTTGAACAACGAGAAGATCGACATCGTGGAATGGGATCCCGATCCCGAGAAATTCGTGGCCAACGCGCTCAGTCCGGCCAAAGTCACCGACGTCATCCTCTTCCCGCAGATGGACAAAACCGCGTTGGTGATCGTGCCCCAGAAACAGCTCTCCCTGGCCATCGGCAAGGAGGGGCAGAACGCTCGTCTCGTGGCCAAACTCACTGGCTGGCGCATCGACATCAAGAGCGACGAAGAGGCCCTGGCCGAAGGGCTGACGCCCGAGGAGCGGGATCGTCTGCGTCGCGAGCAGAAGGAACAGGCTCGCGAGGCCGACTTGCTGGCCGCGGCTCGGCGTCTGCTGGAGGAAGATAGCCTGGCCCGGGAAGCCGTGTTGGAGCCGGGCGAGGAGCTGGATATCCCCATCCTGGACCTGGATGAGATCGCGCCGCCCGCGGAAAAAGCGCCTGCGCCCGAGGTCGCCGAGCCCGAGATGGCCGAGGCGGAAGCCTCCGTTGATGAGGAGGCGGAGCAGATCAAGGCCCTGGCCGCCAAACTCTCCAACAGCATGGCGGGCGGCGAGGCGGATGAGATCGAGCTCGACGAGGAGCTCTACGCCCGCTTCTTCGAACCCGAGGAAGAGACCGATATCGAGGAACTGGCCCAAACCACTGGCAAGAAGAAAAAGAAGAAGGGCAAGCGCAAGGACCGCAAGCTCGTCTTCGATGAGGAACTCGGTCGCCTGGTACAGGTCAAGAAGCGCAAGCGCGGCGGCTCCGAGTTCGGTTATGACGATTTCGAGGACTTTGGCTACGATCTCGACGATTTCTAAACTGGAAGCCAAATGAAAACCAGGTTTTTTGGCTCAACTTCTATGCGAATATGACGCTGTTTTAAAGGGCATACGACCATCTGCAGGTGAACCTGCGGGCTAAGAACGACGCCCCATGAATGGGGCTTTTTTGCCATGGCCGCAATCAAGCCGGATTTACCCGGTGTCGTTTCGTAGCCCGGCGGCTTCAGCGCCGGGCGGGCGTGGCCTCAAAAAATACCGAGTTTCAAAATGACTGTAACTGCTAACGTAGCCCTGTTTACTCGACACGGATAGGAGGAAACACGGATAAAATCTTTTTGAATGACTTCGTGTCTTCGTTTCCGTCGTGTCTTCGTGGCAAAAGAGGCCGATTGCGGCCAACGACCTTAGCAGTTACAAATGACTTCAGTTTAGAGCCTGCTAATTGGTTTCTTTATGGCCAAGAAAGGACGTCGTAAACACATTCCGCAGCGCACCTGCGTCGTCTGCCGGCGTATCTTTCCCAAACGGGAAGTGAACCGCATCGTACGCAGCCCTGAAGGCGAGGTGCATTATGATCCCACCGGCAAAGCGCCCGGGCGCGGCGCTTACCTTTGCAATGACATCGCCTGCTGGGAAAAAGCCGTCACCGGTAATTTCCTGGATCGCGCCCTCAAAACCAAATTGACTCCGGCCCAACGCGCGGCGCTGCAAGAAGAACTGGAACGTCGCAAGGCGCTGCCAGGGCAGACATCTCGCAGTGGTTGACAGACCATGAACCGGCGACCCTGCATACCAGCGCCGCCTCTGGCCGGCCCAACCAATTTCATACCCCACACAGCCAGAAGCGCGGGAGGCGCGGCCATGTATTGAGCATGACCCCTGATCCCTAACCTCACCGATCCTCCCTGCCTTGCTGGCTGTTCCCCAAAAGGAATCGGGCTTTATGGCCCGTTGCCAGAATCAAAAAGGACAGGGAGGATTTTTGTTATGAAGAAACGCCTCAATCAATCCCGAAAACGCCAGGAGCCTGTAAGCGCTCCCAAACGCCTGGACGCGGCCCGTCGTCGCGGGGGCGGGCGACGCAAGCCCGTGACCGCCGGAGCCAGCGGCAGCGGTCGGCGCAAAAGCAGCCGTCGCCGCGGCAAACACGCCCCTCCGCATCGAGGGGATGCCACCGCGGTCGCCACGCCGGAGCCTGCCGTGAAGCAGGCCCAACCCGAAAAACCCGAATCCTCCGTCATTGAGGTTCCCGAAGTCATCTCCGTGCGCGACCTGGCCAAAAAGCTGGATACAACGCCCATCGACATCATCAAGATTCTGATGAGCTATGGCACGATGGCCACCATCAACGAGATCATCGATTTCGATACGGCCACCATCGTCGCCGAGGAGCTGGGCAAGGAAATCCAGCGGGAGACCATCGTCGAGGAGGAGCTGGAAGAAAGCGAAACCGGCCCCAAGACGCTGCGCGAGCGGCTGCTGGAGATGGAAGACCCCAGCAAACTCAAGCCGCGTCCCCCCGTCGTCACCGTGCTCGGGCATGTGGACCACGGGAAAACGACCCTGCTCGACGCCATCCGCAACACCAGCGTCGCCGAACGCGAGGCTGGCGGCATCACCCAGCATATCGCCGCCTATCAGATCGAGCTGGACGGGCGCAAGATCACCTTCCTGGATACGCCCGGCCACGCCGCGTTTACCGCCATGCGCGCCCGCGGCGCCCAGGTCACCGATATCGTCATCCTGGTCGTGGCCGCGGATGATGGCGTCATGCCCCAGACTGACGAGGCCATCGATCACGCTCGCGCCGCCCATGTGCCCATCATCGTCGCCCTGAACAAGATCGACAAGCCCAACGCCAATCCCGAACGGGTGATGCAGCAATTGGCCGATCGCGGGCTGCAGCCCGAAGAGTGGGGCGGCGACACCATCGTCGTGCCCATCTCGGCCAAACAGCGCATCAACATCGACACCCTGCTGGAGAACGTGTTGCTGGTGGCCGACGTCATGGACCTGAAGGCCAACCCCGAAGGTCCGGCCGTCGGCACGGTCATCGAAGCTTTGCAGGATCGTCGTTTGGGCAACACCGCCACCGTGCTCGTGCAAAAAGGCGCCCTTCACCGAGGCGATCCCATTGTCGCGGGCATGGAGTGGGGCCGCATTCGGGCCATGTTTGATGATCGAGGCAAGAAGGTGGAAGAAGCCGGGCCGTCCATGCCTGTGCTTATCACCGGTCTGCAGGGCCTGCCCCAGGCGGGAGATATCTTTCAGGTGGTGGAAAACGATCGCCTTGCCCGTCAGATCTCGGCCGAGCGCAAGGAAAAGGCGAGGACTGAGGAGCAAGAGCCGAGCAAGGCCCTCAGCCTGGAGGACTTCTATGCCCAAATGCAGAGCGGCGCCGTCAAGGACCTGAACCTCATCGTCAAGGTGGACGTGCAAGGCTCTCTGGAACCCGTCGTCAAATCTCTAGAAGACCTGAGCACCGACGAGGTGGGCATCCGCATTCTGCGCAAGGCCGTGGGCGACATCACCGAATCGGATGTCATGCTCGCCGTGGCCAGCCGCGCCCTGATCATCGGCTTCAATGTGAAGGTGGACCCGGTGGCCAAACGCCAGGCCGAGCAGCAAGGCGTGGATATCCGCCTTTACAACGTCATCTATCACATCGTCGAGGATATCGACAAGGCCCTGCAGGGCATGCTTGAGCCCGTGTATGAGGATAAAGAGCTGGGCCGGGCCGAAGTACGGGCCGTCTTCCGCATTCGCGGCCGCGGCAAAGTCATGGGCTGCCTGGTCACCGATGGCGTCATTCGCCGCAATGCCGACGCCATTATCCTCCGCCATGGCGAGGAGATCCATCGCGGCGTCATCGTCAGCCTTAAACGCTATCAGGAAGACGTCCCCGAGGTGCGCGCGGGCTATGAATGCGGCATCGCCGTCGAAAACTTCACCGATCCCAAAGAGGGCGATATCATCGTCGCCACGGAGAAGGTGCGAGTGAGGTAGAAATGGTTCGCAACTACCGAAAACAACGGCTGGATGAGCTCTTCTGGGAAGAGATCAACAGTATCATCATGTACGAACTCAGCGATCCGCGCGTCGATGACATCGGCGTCACCCAGGTGGACGTCGCGCCCGATCTCACCACCGCCCGCGTGTTCGTGACGCCTCTCTACGAGGACGTGGACACGCGGGAGGCGCTGGCGGGATTGAAAGCCGCCCAGGGCTTCATCCGCACTCAACTCGCCCAGCGCATCAAAGTGCGTCGTATGCCCGAATTGATTTTCAAAATCGACCGCAGCTACCTGGAAGCACGGCGGGTCGATGAGATCCTCGATTCTCTCCCTCCCGTCACCGACCCCGTCAAAGAAGAAGAGACCCCACGTGACTGACTCCTCACACCATCCGTTCACACCCCCACCCGAGCTTCTCGACGCACTGAGCAGCGCTCGCAGACCTCTACTCATCGCCCACATCTCGCCTGATGGCGACGCCATCGGCAGTCTCACCGCCCTGGGCTATCTGCTCTATCGCATGGGCAAAGACCCCATCCTCGCCTGTCAGGACAAAGCGCCCGCCACCTTCAACTTCCTGCCCTTCTACGACCGCATCGTCCAGAATGTGGATAGCGAGCGGCCCGATCTGGTCATCTCCCTCGACAGCAGCGATCCCACCCGCATGGGCGGGATTTACGAGGAAGAGCGCTTTGGCGATCTTCCCCTCATCGTCATCGATCACCATGTCACCAACGTTTACTTTGGCGACATCAACTGGGTGGATCCTCAATGCGTTGCCACGGACCAGATGATCTACTATCTGACCAAGGCGCTGAACGAGCCGCTGGATGAGACCCTGGCCACGGCGCTGCTCACGGGCATCGTCACCGACACCCGCGGCTTCCGCACCTACAACGTCACGCCAGCGGTCATGCACGTCACCGGCGAACTCATCGACGCGGGCGCGCCCCTGGCCATGATCACCGAGCGCACGCTGGACACCCGCTCCATGGCCCTCATCACCCTGTGGGGCCGGGCCCTGGACACGGTGGAGCTGGCGGACGGCGTCATCAGCGCCATGAACACCCTGGCCATGCGTAAAGACCTGGGCGGCATCATCCGGGCCGAAGGGCTGGTATCCTTCATCCTCTCCGCTCAGGAAGCCAAAATCGCGGCGGTCTTCACCGAAATGCCCGACGGCAAGGTGGAATGCAGCTTTCGCGCCCGCCGCGGCTACGACGTGTCCCAGATCGCTCTGAACCTGGGCGGCGGCGGCCATCCCCCGGCTGCAGGGTGCACCGTCGAAGGCGAGATCCACGCCGTGCGCCGCATGGTCGTGGAGATGCTCAAGGAAGAAGCGAAAAAGAAGAAGTAAGCCCCCGACCAGACGACCACGCGACTGCACGACCGCACGACTGCGCGACCGCACGACCAGACGACCCCATGCCCCCCACCGGCGTTCTCAACATCGACAAACCCCAGGGCCTGACCTCCCACGACGTGGTGGCTCGGGTGCGAAGGCTCACCGGCATTCGCCGCGTGGGCCACGCCGGCACTCTGGACCCCCTGGCTACGGGCGTGCTGCTGGTCTGCGTGGGGCCCGCCACCCGCTTTGTGGAATATCTCCAGCAGAGCAAGAAGGTGTACGAGACAACCATCCGTTTGGGGGTGGCGACCGACACCTACGACGCGGAAGGACAGGTCCTCGCCACCGCGCCCGCGCCCGTGCCCGATTTCTCGTTGGAGGAGTTGGATCGGGCGCTGGATGCGTTTCGGGGCGACATTCTGCAGACGCCGCCCATGTATTCCGCCATCAAGCAGGGGGGCAAGCCCCTCTACAAGCTGGCCCGCGAGGGAAAACAGGTGGAGCGCCCGCCCCGGCCCGTCACCATCTACGACATCACCCTTCTGGACTGGCGCAAGCCCGACCTCACCCTGCGCATCACCACCTCGCCGGGCGTCTACATCCGCTCCATCGCCCACGATCTGGGCCAGGCGTTGGGCATGGGCGGCCATGTGCTGACGCTGCGCCGCGTCGCCTCGGGTGCCTTCCGCGTGGAGGACGCCGTCACCCTGGCGGAGCTGGAAGCTGCGGGAGAGGATTGGTCCCGCTACCTGCACGGGCTGCGCGGCGCTCTCTCCATGCTGCCCGCGGTCGTCCTCACCGAGGATCAGTCCCGACGTTTTCGCTTCGGCCAACGCATTTCCCTGGACAACCCGCCCGTCACCGCCTCCGACCTGCGCGTTCTCGGCCCGGGCGAGAAATTCCTGGGCGTTGGGCGTATGAAAAGCGGCGTCCTCGTCCCCCTCAAAGTCCTGCCCAACTGAACACTGCACACCCAAAACTGGAAATCACCCATGTTCCGACCCCAACTTGTCACCATCACCTGCCCGCAATGTGGCGTGCCCTTCCAGACGCCCGTCTTCTCCATCATCGACGTCAAACGCCAGCCCGAATTGAAAACAGCGCTCCTTTCGGGTCAGCTCAACGCGGCCCAATGCCCGAGCTGCGGGCGGGTGACCTATATCGCCGGGCCCCTGCTCTACCACGCCCCGGACAAAGAATTCCTGGCCGTCTACATCCCCATGGAGGCCAACATTCCCGAGGCCGAGCGCCAGAAGATCATCGGGGACCTGACCAACGCCCTCATGAACGCCTTGCCCGCGGAAGAGCGCAAGGGCTATCTCTTCACCCCCCAGCAGTTCTTCGATTTGGAGACCCTCATCCGCAAGATTCTGGAAATGGATGGGGTCACGCCGGAGATGATCGAGGCCAGCCAGAGGAAGATCGCACTGGTGGAGAAGTTGCTCAACCTGCAAGGGGATGAAATGGCCTTCAATATGGCCGTCAGCGAAAACCAGGACCTGCTCGACCGGGAATTCTTCATGATCCTGGCCGACGCCATCGAGCGTGACAAGGCCCTGGGCCAGGAGAATCGGGTCAAGGCCCTGGAAGCCCTGCGTGAGCGGCTCATGCCCGTGACCGAATTCGGGCGGCGACTGTTGAAACAGCGCAAGGCCGTGGAAGCCCTGGGCCCGCGCCCCACGCGCGAGCAGGTGCAGCAAGCCATCCTCGACGGCGATCTGGAGGAGGTGGAGGCCATCGCTATCGCCGCCCTACCCATGTTCGATTACACTTTCTTCCAGTGGCTTACGGATCGCATTGAGGAGGCGTCGGGCGAGGAGCGGGAAAGCCTGGAAGCCAAACGGGACCTCATCCTCAAACTGCTGGAAACGCTGCGCAAAATCGACGAAGAGGCCACCCGATCCGCGGCCCGCGTCGCCGAGGAACTGATCAGGGCCGACGATCTGGACCAGACTATTCAGGAGCTTGCGCCTTTCATCGATGAGCGGGTTATCGAGATGCTGATGGCGGAACTGGCCGTCGCTCAGCAGCAAGGCGCCCCGGAGATGGTTGAACGCATCCAGACCGTGATCAACACCCTGCAGGAAGTGGTCAGCCAGTCGGTTCCTCCGGAGATGACGCTGATCTTCGATCTTTTGGAGGCGGATTATCCCAACGGGACCAAGTCGCTGCTGGAGCAGAAACGGGAATCCGTCAACGACGCCTTCTTCGCATTGCTCGACGCCTTCATCCAGGACGCTCAGACGAACCCCAGCTACGATCCCAAGACCCGCGACGATCTGGTGCGGTTTCTGAAAAACATTCGCGTTCAGGCCACGCTGTTGCGGCAATAGGTCGCGCGGTCGGGCGGTCGCGCAGTCGTTTAGTCGCTTGGTCGTGCAGTCGTCTGGTCGCACGGTCGATCCTCACTGGTCTACTGCTCTACTGGTTTCCTGGTTTTTCGGCCTACCGGGTTCCATTTCCATCCTCCCTGCCAAAGGAGACTTCCATGCGCATCGGCATGTTCGCCAACGCTTATCTGCCCGTCATCAACGGCGTGGTGCGATCCATCATGCTCTATCGCCAGGGCTTGCTAAACGACTGCCATTTCGTGGGCGTATTCGTGCCCGACGCCCGCAACTACGAAGACGATCAGCCTTTCATCTTCCGCTATCCCGCCATTCCCCTGCCCACCCAGCTCAATTACTCCTTCCCGGTGGTCACCGCGCCTCACATCACCTGGATGGTCCCCCGCCTCAAGCTGGACATCGTCCACGCCCATCATCCCATCATCGTAGGTGTCGAGGCCCGGCGCTTCAGCGAGGAGTTGGACATTCCCCTGGTGTTCACCTTCCACACCATGTACCACGAATACACCCACTATTTCCTGGGGATGGACAACGAGATCGTGAAGCAGATCGTGCGGCGGGTGGTCAGGGATTACGCCAATCGGGCGGACTACATCATCGCCCCTTCGCCAGCGGTGGTGGACATGCTGCCCAGCTATGGGATTGACAAACCGGTCGAGATTTTGCCCACGCCCGTGGACCTGGACCAGTTCAAGTCGCGCGAAAAGCCCCCGCTCAGCGACCCCGACCGCATTCGGCTGATTTACGTGGGCCGCGTGGCCAAAGAGAAGAATCTGGATTTCCTGTTGCGGGTGTTCAAGCGGGTGGCCGAGCAGGATGATCGCATCGAGCTTATGGTGGTGGGGGGCGGCCCCAGCCTGGGGGATTTGAAGAAGCTGGCCGAGCAACTGGGCGTCGCCCATCGCATCGAATTCACCGACATGGTGCCCTTCACCCAGGTGGTGGACGAGCTGAACCAGGCCGATCTGTTCGTTTTCTCCTCTGTCACCGAAACCCAGGGCCTAGTGGTGCTGGAAGCCATGGCCGCGGGCCTGCCCCTGGTCCTGGTCGAATCCAAAGCCCTGCTCCATTTCGTCAATCCCGGCAAGGATTGCGTCGTCGTGAAGGAAGATGAGGCAGAGATGGCCGCGGCCATCCTGGCGCTGGTCCATGACCCCGACCGGCTGCGGGCCATGGGCCGGGCCGCCCGTCAGAATGCAGAAAAATACAGCATCCCGGCCCTCACCTCCCGATTGGTGGACGTGTATCAGCGGGCCATCGACATTCACTTCTCCCAGACCTGACATCCATTTCATGAACGCAGAAATCATCACCACCGGCACCGAACTCCTCCTGGGCGAGATCGTCGACACCAACGCCCCCTTCATCGCCCGCCAACTGCGCAGCATCGGCGTCAATCTTTTCTGCAAGATCACCGTGGGGGATAACCGTGAACGCCTGGCCAAAGCCATCCACCAGGCCCTGGCCCGTTCCGACGCGGTTATCATCACCGGCGGCTTAGGCCCCACCGTGGACGATATCACCCGCGAGGCTGTGTCCGACGCCACCGGGCGGCCCCTGGAGCTGCGGGAGGAGATCGTCGATCATCTCAAGGCGTTCTTCGCCCGTCGCGGGCGTTCCTTCACCGAGAACAACCTGCGCCAGGCCTATCTGCCCCAGGGCGCGATCATGCTGCCCAATCCTATCGGCACCGCGCCCGGCTTCATCGTCGAGGTGGATGGCAAGGCGGTCATCACCATGCCCGGTGTGCCGCGGGAGATGGAGCGCATGATGACCGAGCAGGTCATTCCCTATTTGCAGAACAAGATGGATGAGCAGGCCGTGATCGTGGCTCGCATCATCCACACCGCGGGCGTCGGCGAGAGCGTCATCGACCAGCGCATCGGCGATCTCATGCGCTTCAGCAACCCTACCGTGGGGCTGGCCGCCCACCTGGGCCAGGTGGACGTGCGGATCACGGCCCGAGCCCGCACCGAGGAGGAGGCTCGGGCGTTGATTGCGCCTATCGAGACCGAGATTCGGGAAAAATTGGCTCCTTGGGTCTATGGCGCGGACGAAGAGACCCTGGACGGGGTCATCGTCCGCTGGCTGCGGGACCACGACGCCACCCTGGCCATCATGGAGACGAACACCCGCGGCGCCATCCTGGCGAAATTCCCCGAGCCCGATCGGGACGCGCTGGCGGGCCATTTTCTGGATATCACGGGGCTGGCAGGGTGTGAAGATTGCCGAGACTTCACCGAGGCCAACGCCCGCGTCGCGGCCGAAACAGTGCGCACCCTCACCCATGCCGATTTCGCCCTGGTCGTGATGGGACCCTCCGATCCCGACCTGGGTTTCTGGGCCGATCACCGGGGCGAGACCTGGCTGGCCCTCGCTTTCGACCAGGGAACCCTCACCAAACGACTGGAAGCGGCTGGAAGCGATGATTTTACCCGCAACTGGCTGGCCACCAACGCCCTGGCCTGGGCGCTGCGTCGGCTGGGGGAGATGGATGATCGTTCGGTGAGCCAGGAAACAGGTAGACCAGTGAATCAGTAAACCCGGGAAACCAGGAAACCAGTAGACCGGGAAACCGGGACAATGAGCCTGCTGCTTCTCTTTATCGATGGCATCGTAATAGGGCCCACACAGCTTCCAATCCCTTTGCCACAGCCTCGCTCCCCACGTTCACCGAACCGGCGGAGGGCAGGTTGGTGCAGGGGATCAGGCGGGCCGCAACCTGGGCCGGCCGCTGATAACCCACGACCTCGTTCTCTATGAGACCTTCCTGCCCGACCTGGTGGGGCACAGGCAGTTGCCCTGGCCGCCCGAAAAGGCGTTGCAGCGGTTGGACGGCCTCCAGCGCGGCGTGCTGGACGTCCTGCCCGCGGACGCCACCCTGCTCGTCACCTCCGACCACAGCAATCTGGAGGACATGAGCACCCACGCCCACACCTACAACCCCGTTCCCCTCATCATCTACGGGCCCGACGCTCCCGCCTTCGCCGACGTCACCGACCTCACCGGCGTCACCCCGGCCATTCTCGACGCGCTTCGCCCCCACTGATTACTGTTCACTACTTACTGATTACTGACTCCATGTCCATCCCTCCCAATCCGCTCATCGCCGTGGGCTCGTTGAACAAGCCCAAGCTGGAAGCCACGCGGCTGGCCCTGCTGCCCGTCTGGCCCGAGGCGACCATCGCGCCCGTGCAGGTCCCGTCCGGGGTGGATGATCAGCCCTGGGGGATGGAGGCCGCCATTCGGGGCGCACTGAACCGGGCCCGGGCCGCGCAGAAAGCCCTGGAGGCCGACCTGGGCGTGGGCCTGGAGGGGAGCGTGGAGGAGGGACCGGCTGGCATCCTGCTTCTGACGGGTTGGAGCGCCATCGTCACCGCGGACGGGCGCTGGAGCATTGGCGGCGGCGCCCGCACGCCCCTGCCGCCCGAACTGGCGGCGATGCTGCGTTCGGGCATGGAACTGGGCCCGGCCATCGATCAATGGCTGGGCCGGCAGGGCGTGCGGCATCAGGAGGGCACGGTGGGCGTGCTCACCGGCGGGCGATTGACCCGGGCCGAATCCTTCGCCAATACGCTGATCCACGCCCTCGCCGCCATTCTTCATCCCGATTGGTACGAATCCTGGCGAGGATTTTCCGATTCCAGCTTTTTGACTTAAAATACTGCTACTTCACATACCACACGCTTATCCCCCTTCCCCCATTCCTGTGTGTGACCTCATGAAAAAGCTACTCCCCCTGATCTTGTCATTGGTGACCTCGGTTTGGTTGGCGGGTTGCTCTCAGAACGTTTTGAGGAATTCGGAACTTGAGGTGACGCCCGCGTTGACGCCCATCCTGCTGGAGAGCCCCATCGCGGGGTCGGAAAGTGGGGCTGCGTCCGCCCCTGCGGAATCCAGCCCTGCCATTGCTGGCGCGTCCGAGAGCGACCGCACGCCTATCCTAATCCAAGTGCCGCGTGCACCCGTTGTAGCGGCGATGACAACCCCGGTCGCACCGCAGCACACGACCACCATTCCCTCCTCACAGAACCAGGCGGCCCCCATCCCTCCGGCCGAGCCTTCCCCCGCCGCGATAGAGACGGTCGGGCCTGTGGACGCTCCCACCGCGTCGCTTCCCGCGTCTGGGGAGACGCCCACGCCCGAGGAGGTGTCTCAGGGCGCGCCCGTCTCGCTGGATGACACCCTCAACATTCTGGTGGTGGGCTCGGATGAGCGCAGACCGGGCCAGCCCTGGCGTTCCGATGTGATCATGGTCGTGGCTGTGGATTTCGCGCATCGGCAGGTGGGCGTCGTCTCCTTCCCCCGCGACCTCTACGTCGACATCCCCACCGTGGGCAAGAATCGCATCAACACCGCCACCTTCTTCGGCGGCGTCAACAACTACAAAAATGGCGGGGATATCGGCTTGCTGAAGGACACGCTGGCCCAGAATTTCGGCATTCGCATCGACCATTACGTGAAATTCAATTTCGAGACCTTCAAGGATATCATCGACGCCTTGGGCGGCATTGATATCGTGGTGGATTGCCCCATCACAGGTAAATTTCCGGTGGAGGAGGGGAGCAAGCAGTTGAAATGGCAGACATTGCAACCGGGCAAGTATCACATGGATGGTGAGTTCGCGTTGCGCTATGTGCGCGAGCGCAAGACCACGAGCGATGTGGATCGCAACCGCCGCCAGCAGCGGGTGCTCATCGCCATGCGCAAGCGGGCGCAGGAGGTGAATATCCTGCCCAGGATTCCCGCCCTCTATCAAGCCATGCGCGACAATATCGAAACCGATCTGGGGCTGACCGATATCGTGGGCCTCGCCCGATTGGGTCTGCAAATTGCGCCCAAAGACGTCCACGGCTTCAATATCGGCTACAAGCAGGTGAAAAGCTGGCAAACGCCGGGCGGGGCCATGGTGTTGGTTCCCAACATGGAGAAGATCAACGAGGGGATTCGCACCCTGTTCACCAAACCAAGCATCCTCAAGAATCCGGAGAAGCCGGCCAGTTGCCGGTAGACTGGCTCTGTCACCGATATGCGTAGCAGATTCGTCCTGGGCTGCATCCTTCTCACACTGATCCTGCTGGCGCTGGCCGGGTGTGGCGCGTTGCGCGGGCCCACACCGACGCCCACACAGCCTCTTCCCACCCTGGCGCTGTCCGCTTTGCAGACCGATACGCCCACGCCCGTTCCTACCGCCACCTTCACGGCCGCACCCACAGCGACGCCAACCTCCACGGCCACGCCGCTTCCCACGCAGACCCCAGCGCCCAATCCATCGCCCGAGCTGACGGTTCCCCGCGTCGTCTCCCCCACGTCGACCTCCACCCCGACGCCCGCTTCCACCGCCACCTTTACGCCCGCGCCCACGGTTGCGGCCGAGGATGCCGTGGCGGGCGTGGGGAATCTCGACCTGACGCCCACCTCCTCCGTCTGCATCCTAGACCCCGAGTGCATTCCCACCCCCGCCCCTCCGGTGGAACGCCTGCAAAACACCGAGAACATCTTGCTTTTGGGCACAGACCGCCGCGAGGGATGGTCCAACTGGCGGACGGACACCATCATGCTGGTGGCGATTGACCATGAGACGAATCAGATCGCGGTCATCTCCATCCCTCGCGATCTCTACGTCTATCATCCCACCTTTGGCCGTCGGCGCATCAATACCTTTGATTATCTGGGCGAGTCGCACGGATATCCGGGCGGCGGTTTTCAGGTGATGAAGGAGATCTTCGAGTACAATTTCGGCGTGCCCATCCATCATTACGTGCGGGCGCATCGGGGCGCATTCGTGGAATTCGTGGATGCGGTCGGAGGCGTCGATGTCACCCTGGATTGCGATCTGTGGGAAATATCGCCTGATCCCAGCGGCAATGGCTACAAGGTGCTCTATCTGCCCGCGGGCACGCATCATCTGGATGGCGAGACCGCGCTGGCCTTCGCCACCTATCGCTACCGCACCGCGGACTGGGGTCGGGCCCGGCGGCAGCAGATGGTGCTGGCCGCGCTCAAGAACCAGGCCGCGCAATTGGGGCTTCTGGCCAAAGCGCCGCAGATATGGGATATCATCAAACGCAATGTGAGTTCTGACCTGGGTTTCACCGATATGCTGCGTTACGCCACGCTTGGGCTGGATATCAACATGAGTGACATCCACTCGCACGTGCTGAGCGGTCGGGAATTGCAACTGGTGAAGCTGCCCAGTGGTGCGGAAATCCTGATTCCTCGCGAGGAGGGAGTCATTCAGGACGTGCTGGAAAATATCTTCCTCTACGTTCCCATCAGCGTGCAGGGAACCCACGCCAAGGGCTGTCCCCCGCCGCCCGCCTGGGCTCCCGACTATCTCGCCTCGCTCACGCCCACGCCCCAGCCATGATCAAGCTGATTGCCGCGGACCTGGATGGAACGCTGGTGGACCGCCAGGGGCATATCGATGAGGTCGAGATAGAGGCGTTGCGCCGCGCCCGCGACCTGGGCGTGCAGGTGGTCATCGCCACCGGGCGCATGCCCACCATCATCGATCACTTTCTCGACCGCCTGGATGTGCGGCCCGAAGACCCGGTGGTGGGCGCACAGGGCGGCGTCATCGCCCGCAGAGATGGCCGCATCCTGCGCGTGCTCACCATCCCTCGCGACGTGGCGGAGCAGGGCGCGGCCATCGCCCGCGAGTTCGGAGCCGTGCCCGTGTTTTACACTCCCAACGACATCGTGATGGAGCGGGTGGCGTTCTCGCCCGAGCAGGATGTCTTCTGGTTGGGCAAAGGGCTTCGTTATGATCCGGATGCGCTCTCGCATCTGGATGATGATCTCGTCAAAATCCTGGCGGTGCACACCGACCCCGGAGCGGTTCCCGAGCTGCTGGCCGCCTTTCGGCAGGCTCTGGGCGACCGGGCCGACGTGGTGCGGTCCCACCACTGGTTTGTGGAGGCGGTGAACAAGGAGGCGAACAAGGGCGCGGCCATCGCCTGGATCGCACAGCAAATGGGCGTCGACCGGGAGGAGGTGCTGGCTATTGGGGATGCGGACAATGATGTGAGCATGTTGCGCTGGGCGGGCGTGGGCGTCGCGCCCGGGGATGCGGCGCCCGAGGCCCGGGCCGCGGCCGATTGGATCGCGCCGCCCCTGGGCCAGCACCCCGTCGCCGCCGCACTGGCGCGGTTTCTGCTATGAAAATAGAGCCACGAAGGCGCGAAGGAAAGCGAAGGCACGAAGAAAAAAGACTGAAGACTAAAGATTATCTGCGGAAATCAGCGTTGCATCTGCGTCATCTGCGTTCTCATTTTCATCGGTATCGGCGAGCCGTCGCTCGGGACGCCTGCTATGAAAATAGAATGATCGCTGGTTGCGGAAGGATCGCCAGGCCGACGTTGGGCGAGTCTGCAACGGGCGTGATGCGTGAAACCGTGAAACCGTGAAACGTGAGGTCGCCACGCATCACGCATTACGCATAACGTGCTTGGCTTCCCGCGTCGCCCTGGCCGCGAGGCGCTTTCGTTTGTATCGGCATTCGCCGCTGCTAGCCGAGTGCTAGCCGAGATCGGGCGGGGCGGATTTGGCTTTTGTGCGCGCGGCCTCGGTCGCCAGCCGGTCCACCCGCTCATTCTCCTCATGCCCGGCGTGCCCCTTCACCCACTCCCAACGCACGTCGTGGAGTTTCATGGCCTCCAACAATTCCCGCCACAGGTCCTGGTTTTTGACGGGCTTTTTGCTGGCCGTGCGCCAGCCATTGCGTCGCCAGTTATGAATCCATTGGGTGATGCCCTTGCGCAGGTATTGGGAATCCGTGTGGATGACGACCCTGCACGGCTTTTTCAACGCCTTCAGCCCCTCGATGGCCGCGCGTAGCTCCATGCGGTTGTTCGTCGTTCGGCTGGCCGCACCCGTCAGCTCCTTCTCATGCTCGTTCCAGCGCAGCAACGCGGCCCAACCTCCGGGCCCGGGATTGCCCAGGCAGGCGCCATCGGTGTAGATGTGGACGGTCGGTTTCGCTGGGCTCAAATCGTGATCTCCCGTCCCACCAGCAGGTCTTGATATCGTTGCCCGAACGCGGTGCGGAACGCGGCCAGACTCCAGTCGCAACTGTCGTGGGGAGAGAGGGCCACGATCTTGGGATCGCGGCGATAGAGGAAGGCGATGGCCCGATGCACGTCCGCTTTGGTGATGCGCTGCCAGGGCCACAGGCCCGTGCCGAAGATCTGTTGGGCCGGGATGCCATGTCGGACGGAGCGGGAGCCAGTGACCGGGTAGTGCAATCCGCCGATGACGCCATATAAGGGCTCGTCGAACAGCATCTCCTTGCGTGCGATGATCTTTTGGATGGTGGGATGGCCGCAGCCGATGATCAGGACGACGCCTTTGCCCTCCACGTGGATGGCCAGGGATTGTTCGGGCGTCCAGCCCAGGAAGAAGAGCTGGCGGGGGATGGGTCCCATGCTGACGATGCCGGGGGCCAGCACCGTGGGCTCTTCGATGACGATGGGCGTGGCCGCGGGGTTAACCAGGGGCGTGGGCAGGTAGGCGGGCATCTGGTGCAGGTCCACATACCCGGCCGAGGGGGCGAACAGCCCCTCCCGCGCATTCTCCATGCCGCCGATGTGATCGAGATGGGCGTGGGAGATGAAGATCATGTCGATCTCATTAAAGTTCACGCCTAGACGCTCCATGTTGCGCAGCAGGGGCGAGGGATGCTCCTGGTTTTTGTTCAGGCCCAGGTCGAAGAGGATGGTCGTGTCATCCGCCCGGATGAGGTAGGACACGCCCGACTCGCCCTCTAGCACGTCGGGATCGACACTGTACCAGTCGATGAGGGGCAGGATGGTGAGGTTTTTGACCGCGCCCACGTCGCCCATCTTGGGGAAGCGGCTGGCCTCCCACACGGCCTCGGCCCGCTTGCGGCCCTGCACGAAGCGGGCGGACAGCGCGAGGGGTGGGATGGCTGCGGTGAGCAGGGCAAGTTCGGCTGCACGTCTCACCTGCGATTGTGCGCTTTTCATGGAGTCCCTTCCTGGATGATGTGCGACGATAGACGATGGACGATAGACGACGACCGCGGGCCGCCCATCGTCCATCGTCTCACTTCTCAGACTGCGTTCAACTCCGCCCGCTTGCGCTCCACCAGCTCAATGACTTCGGGGAAGTCGATATGGAGGCGCTTCAGGGTTTCGAGGGTGGGGATGCCGTGCTTATCCCAGCCGCGACGCTTGTACACGGCGTCGACCAATTGGTCATAGCGGTCTTCGCGGTACTTCCGCAGAATGCGCATCTTTTCTTCCGTGCTCAAGCCCTCGGGATCGACACCGATCTCCTCCCGAAGCTGCTTGTCATAGCGCTCCTGGCGGGATTCATATTCCTCGACGGTGACCGGGCCCATGGCCCGATAGGGCACATAATCGTGCTCGCGCGTCCCGTAGCCGAATTTGAGGATGAAGACGCGCTGGAAGTTGTACACCCGCTCCGATTGCTCGATAAGGCCTTCGGGCGTGATGGGCACACCGGTGGTGCCTTCGAACAGCCAGGTGTAGTTCTCCACATGCTCCATCACCTTAGCGGGCTCGGGCGTGTTCTTGTTGTCCGGGGGTTCGATATCGTTCCAGGGCAGCTTGCACAGCCCATGCAGGCTGAACCAGGTGCGCCACATGGGGAAGTAGTGCAGGGCCTCGGCTTTGTCCTCGAAGGTGGGCAGGAGCTTCTCAACCATGTCCATGAAGATGAGCCAGGCTTCGTCGTGCTGCGGGCCTTTCAGGGTCATGCCATAGCCGCCCTGCTGGGCCAACGATTCCTTGGTCACATATTCGGAGATCTCCAGGCCCTTACCCTGCATGCCGATGTCGTGCAGGAACTGGCGATCCGCGCCCTTGGTCTCGGTAAAGTAGTCGATCATCCAGTGCACGCCATTGCCCACCACCTCGGCGCCGAAGCCCTCGCCCCGGGCCATCTGGTGCAGAAGCTCAGCCGCGTCCTTCCAGTTGCCCCAGGTCAGATCGAGACCGCCGGTGTCCTTCTCGTCGATGATGCCGTTCTCCCACAGCTCCATGACGAAGGCGATGGAGTTGGCCAGGGTGATGGTGTCGATGCCGTAGGTGTCGGCGTAGAAGTTGAGTTCGAGGACGCCGTAGGGGTCGAAGACGCCGATGTTGGCTCCCAGGCCCGCGGCGGTCTCGTATTCCGGGCCGTCCACAATGACGCTCTCGCCGGCATAAGGCCCGGTTTGCAGCTTGAAGTCATCCACGGCATGGGAACAGGAGAGCTGGCAGCCCGCCCAGCAGCCGTCGGGCATGCCCTGGGTGAAGAGGCTCTTCCAGACGGTGGAGTCGATCTTGTGGGATTCGGGATGGGAGCCGTATTTGAAGTTGTGCACCGGCAGGAGATCGAAGTGATCCATGATCTCCACCAGGTGCGCGGTGCCCACCTTGCGCATCTGGTTCTGCACATCGTCGTAGAGGGCGATCTCCTTGTTGATGCGTTTGCCCGCTTTCTTGATCAGTTCGGGTTTGGCGGGATTGTTGCTCTTGCCCGATAGGCTGGTGTAGCGCACGACGATGGCCTTGATCTTCTTGTCGCGCAGGACGCGACCTACGCCTCCGCGGGCGCATTGCTTGATGCGAACATGCTTGCGGCGCATGTCATACCAGCTCAGGTTCAGGATGCCGTAGCGGATATGGTCTGCAGCCTCGCCCGCGGAGACCACGGACACGCCCATCTTGCCCCGTTCGCCTTTGGTGGGATCGGCGTACATTTCGGTCAGTTGTTCGGCTAAAATGTGTGAGTCCAGTTGCTCTAGAGGGGCCTCCTCGATGGTGATTTTGCCAGTGTCGCCGTCGATGAAAATGATGACGTCCTTCTTCGCCTTGCCCTGGATCTCCAGTGCATCGAATCCAGCAAATTTGAGATAAGGCCCGAAATAGCCGCCGCCATTACTGTCGATGATGGAATGAGTGAGGGGGGAGATAGTGACAGCGGTGGTCTTGCCCAGGCCAGGGTAGGCGGTGGAGCCGCTGATGGGGCCGTTGGCCAGGATGAGTTCGTTGCGGGGGTCATCCCATTTCGTGCCTTCGTCGACCGCGTTCCACAACAGCCAAAGGGCGAACCCGCGCCCGCCGGTGAACACGTCCTTCATCTGTTGCGTCACCGGTTTTTCCTGAATTTCGTTGTCATCGAGATTGATATACAGGGTGCGATTGGCATAGCCATGCTGAACCGGGCGCAATTTATAATCATATTCCGCCAGCAGCTTGTGCGCTGCTTTGATTTCTTCGAGAAGAGGGCTAATCGCCATTGACGTAACCTCCGTGAGTGTGAGATTGAATAGATTGTGGAATTATCTCAGAAAGCGCGGCCCGTCGTCAAACAGAGAATGGAAGCCAACGTCATGCGTCTGTTTCAATTCTCCGACGGCTTTGGAGGTCCGACCATCTCCAGAGTGCGCATGCGGTGATGCAGCGCGCCAATGATATGGCGGTAGAAGGATCGGGCGATCTCGCAATCCTCATCGAAGAGCTTGCGCATCTTCTCCGAATCCATTACCAGCGCATTCACCTCGGTGATGGCCCGGGCCGTGCAGGTGTGCACGTTGGGTGGGAACAGAGCGGAGCAGCCGGTGACGTCGCCCGCGCCCAGGGGCTTGAGAGGCGACATGGCGCGGCCGCCCACGGTCAACTCCTCGGCCGCCTGCCCCTGGAGGATAATATAGACCTTTTCAGCGGGATCGCCCTGTTTGTGCAGCACAGCGCCGGGCAGGAAGGTCTCCTCCACGCAGATGTCATAGAATTTCCGAAGTTGATCCTCGCTCAACCGGCTGAAAACCGGATAGGCGGCCAATTGATTGATGTCTTTGATGTAGACGAACTTGCTCATGATTGCCTCCATCTGTTTTTGAGGAGAGTGTGTCGGGGTGGATGACAACGTGACGCATGTTCAGCGTGTTCCGGGCTGAGTGCGCAAACTCTGTTCTGTTTCGGGATAATGGGCTGGGGCTGCGCTCCAGAAGCGGACGCCGTAGCGTTCGACGACCTGCGCCCGACCGCTTCGCTCAAGCTCACTTAGAGCCGCGTCCACCCGGCCGGGCGACCATCCTGCCAGAGCCCGGCGGATCTGGTCCTCGCGCATGGGGTGCCGGGTGATGATGGCGACAATGGCGTCCAGGGGATTCTCGAAACCGCTGAGGTTGAAAATGCCCTCGCGAGGATGAACGACCTGGGCCACGTCGCCCAGGATGGCCATGGCCCGCAGCACCGCGTCCTCGTCCGCGGGTTGCACCCACACCTCCGCGGGCGGGCGGTCGGGCAGGAGAATGTGCACCTGGTCGGGACCGATGGCGCCTAACACCCGAGCGAGGTCGTGCAGCGCTTCCTCACTGTCGTTCATCCCCTTCACCAGCATGACCTCGATCCACAACCTGTTTTCGTACTCGGCCCGGAACGCGCGTAATCCCTCCACCAGCCGCTGGAAGGTGAGTTCGGGCCAGGGGCGGTTGATCTTGCGATAGAGGTCGGGCGTCCCCGCGTCCAACGTGGGCATGACCGCGTCGGTCGGGGCCAGCTCCTCCCGCACCTCGGGCAGATAGAGCAGGGATCCGTTGGTGATCACAGCCACGGGCTTATCGGTCAGCTTCTTCACTTCGCGGATCAACCAGCCGATGCCGCTGTGCAAAGTGGGCTCCCCCGACCCTACGAAGGTCACCCAATCGATTTCCTCGGGCCGATGCGTCGCCAGCACGGCCCGCAACTCCTCCAGCACCGCCTCCCGCGGGACATACTCCTTTCGCTCATGGATCAGCGGCTCACTCCGCCCCAACTGACAATACACGCAATTCCAGTTACAGGTCTTCAGGGGGATGGTATCGATGCCCAGGGACTGTCCCAGGCGTCGGGACGGCGCCGGGCCGAATACATACCGCCGGGCCAGTCTGGTGGTTTGGTGAATCGCGCGATGTTGGGTCATAAGAGAGCGCCTCACTGGGGAGCGCACAAATGATTATGCAACGATTCCGAATGGCTCCTCCTTGAACCTGCCCCTATTTTACCCCATTTCCCCGCTTTTGTCATCTCAAATGTCGTTACAGGGTGCGTCCCGGAAATTTTGGCGTCATCTAGCCGACTGAAGTCGGACTCTTCAGGCCTGCGGCCAGTGGACGGCCTCCGCCGTCCACGATAATGCCCACAAATGGTCGCCGAAGGGCGACCTCTGGCGCGAAGCGCCTAATGAGCCTGAGTTTACTCGGCAAGTGTCTGCCAATAATTTGGGACGCACCCGTCGTCACAGGGTGCGTCCCGGAAGTTTTGGCGACGCAGGCGACCTCCGGGAGATGGCGACAGAGTTTGGGGCAAAATGAAGCGTTTAGCGCCACCTTCCGGAGGTTAGCCAAAAAATGGGAGATACTTGTCGTTATCGACACGATTGCGGTGCAGTCGGGCCGAATGCCGCTGGCGGGCCGGGTGCGTACGAAGTAGCTCCCAGTACGCGGGCTATTTCGTTGAAAGCAGTCGGGAGGCCTGCATGGCCTGGAGTTTGGAGAGTTCGGGCGTCAGGAGTTCGCTCATGGGTGCTCTCTCGCCGAGCAGCGGCGTTCGGTTGGCGCTGCGAGAGAAAATGATGAGGCGGTAGTAGTACGGCGTTCCAAAGCTGTCCCCGCCGTTGTAGGGGCGTGGATACCAGCCATATTCTTTGCCGTACTGGACATCGGACGGCAGGCCTGTGATGGTGACGCCGCCCACGTAACCCAGGTTTTCGGTGGTCCATCCCGTGCCGCCTCCTGGCTCGAACAGGATGAAGGCGTAGGTGTCCCGTGTATAGGAACGTTTCTGCCATTGGAAGGTGGCGGGCAAAGCGCGAGTGGCTCCTGAGGGCGGGGAGGTCAATTTCACGTCTGCGATATCGAAATCGCCGCCATGTTTGGTCTGGCCGCTGCGATAGGAGGTAATGTCGGGGCCGAACCAGACGTAGACGAATCTGTCGTCGTCGCCGTTGGGGCCATACCGCACATAATAACGCTTGCCCGAGGGCAGAGTGGCGATATGCTTGAAGCTGTATCGTCCCTGGCTGTCGGTGTAGGTGGTGGCGACGGTGTCCTCGCTGTAGTTGTCATAAACTCGTAGGGCGAGTTTGATGCCCGGCGCTTTCTGGTTGTTGTAGGTGACCCATCCGTAGATCTCGGCGGAGGCTCCGGGGGTGGCGGTGGGTGTAGGCGTGGGCTGGCGGGTTGGGGTGCGAGTCGGGGTGGGCGTGGGCTCCGGCCAGACCCTCAGGGCGATGGGCAGCCACACGCGCTTGTTGCTGGGCGGAGGCGGGGTGGTCTGGCATGGATGGAACTGGGAGGGCGAGTAATTCGCCTGATTGGTGATCAGCACCGCGTCCAGACGGGAGCCCCCTTCTCGGGATTTGAATCGAATCGTATGCCGTCCGGCCGAAAGATAAACGGCGTCTTCATACTCTTCCGGGGGAGGGGCTTCCTGCCAGCGCCAGACCCAGTTTTCGTTTTCATCTGGCATGATTTCGAAGTGGAAGTCTTCGCCATCGTCGATGCGGACGAAGAAGGAGTTGTTGTGCCAGCTCAGACCCATGGCCCGCGCCCAGATGTAATAATTGCCGGCATCGGGCAGGGTGAAATTGAGGCTGGCGCTGCCATTCGACCAATCATCGGTGACATAAATATACTGGCATCCTGATACATTTTCGTCGGTTCTGACGCCGATGGGCTGGTTCAATGCGCCGTCTTCAGCTTCCCCCCACCATGTATACGGGGTCGGCGTGGGCGTTGTGTGTTGCTTCAGGTAGCGCAAGGCGTCTGCGACCTGGATGAGACCATATCCGTACATGGCATCCTTGCCCGGCGCTCCCAGGTCCATCGCTGTTTGTTCCAAAGCCCGCTGCACCTGCACGCGGTTCGCCTCGGGAACATAGGATCGGAGCAAGGCCGCGGCCGCAGCGACGTGAGGCGAAGCCATCGAAGTTCCCTGGAGGAAGTAATAGCCCCACTCTCCGTACTCGTCGAAAGTCTCCTGAAGCACGCCATCGGCATAGGTGTCGCCATTGGCGTCCTGGTTCAGATCGCCGCCTGGCGCGCTGACGCTGAGAGCGCTGCCATGGTCGGAATAGGGCGCAAGTCTGCGATTGTAATCCACCGCGGCCACGGCGATGACGTCGGGATGGTTGGCGGGGTAACCGGGCGTGGACCTGCCGGAGTTGCCCGCCGCGGCCACGATGACGATATCTTTTGACACGGCGTGGGCGATGGCGTCATCGACGAAAGCGTCGTGGCAGGAATCATACGGGGCGTTATAGCAATCCATGCCCAGGGACATGTTGATCACATCCGCGCCGTGGTCAGCGGCCCAGCGGATGCCTGTCCCAATCTGTGACATAGCGCCGGACCCGCTTTCATCCAGCACCCGCACGGGCATGATTTTCACGTCGGGAGCCAGGCCAGCCACGCCCGTGTTGTTGTGGGTGCACTGGCCGATGGTGCCAGCCACATGGGTGCCGTGATGGTTGCGATCCCGGGCCGCAGACTCGCCCGTTGTATCCGTGATGGCGTCGTATGGACTGACAAAGGTGCGACATTGCAGGTCCGAGCCGCGGGAGACGCCCGTGTCCACCACCGCAACGATCACGCCCGCGCCGCGGTTGATATCCCAGGCCGCGTCCGACTGCACCTGGGGCATGTGCCACTGATATTGGTAGTAGGGGTCGTTGGGATAGGCCTGGGCGCGGTCGGGAAGATCGGCCCGCACGGGCTTCGGTTCGTCCAGTTGCACCAGGTAGTCGGGCTCCACGATCAGGACGTCATCGCGCTGGGCGAGCGCGGTCATGGTCGTGGCCAGGCTTTTGCCTTCGGAGACGGGAATGACATACCAGTCATCGAAGAGGTGGCGGGCGCCGGGCATGCGCGTCAGCTGTGAGTCCGCGCCCGGAACGAATTTGACCAGAACATGGTCGGAGACGTGAGGTCGTTGCAGAAGCGTCTCGAAGTCCGGAGTCGTGGGTTGAGCCTGGATGTGGGAAATCCCCACACCCGCCAGTACGATGACCAGCACCGCTAGAGTCATCAGAAAAAGCGTGAGATATCGTTTCATGGTAAATTGTCCCGGCTTGGTGATAAGAATGTGGTTGTTCCTGACATGGTCGTAACCAGGGGTATGATAATGGATAAAAGGGAAAAAGGAAAGTGACTATACAGGTATCCAGCAAAATGCTCTGCACAAAGGCTTGAAGGGACGACGACAATGCAGGTTTGCAAGTTTGCAGATTGCAAGTGGCAAGTCCTTCCGGCCTGCGAGGTTTTTCACCTGCCACTTGCTACCTGCCACCTGCCACTTTTACTCTTCGCGCCTTCGTGTCGTCGTGGTTTTTGCCTTGCTATGAGAGGATGCGTGTATAGTTACAAAGGAAAATGTCCCAAAGAGGCAAAAAACCGGAGGGCGCAGGGCCGCTCCGGTTTGGGAATGATGAGGCGTGAGGATTTAGTGAGCGACAGGCAGATACACCCGCAGCCGTGACCAGATATCGATGCGGCCATCTTCCAATGCAGTGGGAATGCTTGCGCCTTGGGGAGTTGCAAAGGTGGGGGCCGAGATAGTGATGTGGCTGCTTTCGCCAGGCTCGCCTACCGAGTCGAAGGTGATGGTCGCCAGGGTGAGGTCGCCATCAGCGCCCTGGGTGGAGGCCAGGGTGAAGCGGATGGCGTCCTGGGCGTAGTTGAGATTGCAAACGGCCAGGTCGAATTTGTTGTTGGGATCCACGTCACAGGCGGCGGGTTGGACGATGTCAGGGTCGAAGTGGAGCTCAATGGCGCCTGCTCCCAAGGCGTTGCCGTTCATGTTTGCTGTGATGGGGATGGCTATCTGGCCGTGAGGGAGCACGACGCCCTGGCCCGCCTGGAGATTGGCGGTCTGGGATGTAGCCAGTGGGGAGGCCTCGAGGGCGACGGAGACGGGGCAGAAAGCGTTCGGGATGCCCACTTCGCATTGCATGATGAACATGGCGTCCACGATGGTGCATTGGCCGTCGCCGCTTACGTCGCAGGCGGGCTCGAAGATCGCGTCGGACGGGGGCGGGCATTGGTCGCTGCTGCTGCGCAGCCCGACCTCGAATTGCATGATGAACATGGCGTCGATGGTGTTGATTTCGTTGTCGCAGTTGACGTCGCCCATCATGATCGGCTCCTCTTCCAGGGTGATCTGTCCATCCTGCGTGACGGTTGAAATGGCGTCGCCAGCGGGATCGGAGATGGTCTGAATGGTGATGGAGATGGGCGAGACGTCACCGATGCTTCCTGTGGCGGTGAATGTGAGGTTCGCCAACAGATGATCGTTGGGGACGCCAGCGGTGCTGAGCAGGGAGAGCCGCACCACGCCCGGCGCGAAGTTCTCGTTGCATGCTTCGGAATCGAATTGGCTGTCGGGGTCGGGATAACAGTCCTCGGGGGTGACGACGGCGGGGTCGTAGCCAATGTCCAGCGTGAGGGCGCCAATGCCGGGGGGAGTGAAGTGGGTCATGGAGATGGGCATGGTGATGAACTCTCCTGGATGCCCGATGACCTCATCGGCGGCGATAACGGGGGTAGGGGTGGGGATTGGCGTCTCAGTG
>JALXCB010000182.1 GCA_026991225.1 Anaerolineae bacterium
ACCCCCTTCATCGTGGATTGGGCCGCCTCGCCCAGCAATTATGTGGGCCCCGGCCCCGATGTGGGCATCACCCTCGCCAACCGGGGCACGGTGACCGACGCCTTGTTGCTCACCCTGGAAAATGTGCAATTGCCCTCCGGCTGGAGCGTGGTCATCTGCTATGGGGATGATTGCGGCCTCGCCAAGACCACGCCCAACACGCCGCCGGGCGGCTCCACCACACCCATCGTGCGGTTCACCATCCCCGCGGGGTCACAGGGGACGGCCCGGGTGCAGCTTAAAGGCATCTCCGTCAGCGACCCGGATTTCGTTATCCGCGTGCCCATCACCGTGCAGCGATAACTGCTTTGAAAATAGATTTGGAGGACGCAGATGACGCAGATTGAAACGGATGAACGCAGATAAAAAGAAAAAATCTGTAAAAATCATCTGCGGAAATCTGCGATGCGAAGCATCCATGTCATCTGCGTTCTCATTTTCATCGGTATCGGCGAGCTATCGCTCGTGTCGCCTGCCATGTAAATAGGATTCGGATCAGGATTAGGATTGAGGATCGCCAGGCCCACGTTGGCCGGATCTGCAACGGGCGTCAAACGTGATGATGTTACGCATCACGCATTACGGATTACGAAGCCAGTTCTCGCGACAACGCGGTCGCAACAGGATTATCGCTATCATCGCATTTTTTCAACAAGTCCATGGAAATCCAACTCGCTGTTTCGAAGATCGAAAAGTACGCCATGAGCGAATCGGGCGACACCGTGGAGGTGGTCGAACGGCCTCATGGCGGCGTCTCGGTGGTGTTGGTGGACGGCCAGCGCAGCGGGCGTTCCGCCAAGATGATCAGCAACATCGTCGCCCGCAAGGCCATCGCCCTGCTGGCGGAAGGGGTGCGGGATGGCGCCGCCGCCCGCGCGGCCCACGACTATCTTCGCACCCACCGCGGAGGCAAGGTCAGCGCGGAGATGATCATCCTCTCCGCGGATATGGACACGGGCACCGCGGTCATCTCGCGCAACAGCCGTCCCCCCGTGGTGGTGATGGAGGGGGGCGAATGGCGCTTGCTCGATGCGCCGGCCGAGGCCATCGGCATCTATAAACGCACGCGGCCGCAGATCGTGGAGCTGCCCTTGCGTCCGGGCCTGACCGTGATCGCGTTCAGCGATGGCGTTTGGACGGCGGGAGAGCGTCATGGGGGCAGGCTGGACATCCTGGATCTGCTGCAAAGCTTTCCTCAGACGCTGGGAGCGCGGGCTTATGCCGATGAGTTGCTGGCGCATGCGTTGCAACGGGAAAAGGGACGTCCCTCGGATGATTTGACCGTGGTGGCGATGCATATCGACGCGATCGCCACGGACAATGTGCGCCGCATGAGCATGACCCTGCCCATTCCCCCTCGCATCTACCAGGCGTGGAGAGCGTCGTGAGTCCTGGCTCCCATCTGGATGATCTCGCCCTAAAACTGGCGAAGCAGCGGGCGAACGCCGAGCATCGGCGGCTGCGCAGCATCCAGCAATTCTCCCATCGATTCCGTTTCGCCGGGGTGCTGGTGATGGCGCTGTTTTTGCTGTTGAGCTACATCCTCTATGTCCTGGCCCAGCGTCAGACCCATCCTTTTTATCTTACCCTGGCGTGGACGTCGCTGATTCTGGGCTGGGCCTATCTGCTGGCGCTTCCTCTGGCTTTCGGCTGGCGGCTGGCGTTGCCCGCCTACGTGCTGCGCAAACACTGGGTGTGGCTTTCCGTGGCCGTCGGATTGCCCATCGACGTCTACCTGCTGCCAGCCATCTTTCACCCCGACGCCTCCGCCCTCTGGGCGAGGATTCCCCTCGTCTTTTTCGCCATGCTGTTCTGGGGATTGATTCGCCGCGGGGCCCGGGAACGGGCGTTCCGGGAGGAAGTGCATCGGCAAGAAAGGCTTTGGGATCAGCTTCTGCGTCTGGGCGTGACCGATATCGCCCTTTTTGGCTTCTGGCGGTTGCGTTCGGCAGGGATGGAGGGGAGCAGGAGCCCGTGACCAAGGCCCCGGTTGTGCACATCGTCGGCGTCTGCGGCAGCGGCAAGAGCACGCTGGCCCGTTTTCTCAGCGCCCGCGGCTACCAGGCCCGGCAGATTTCTCAGGAGCATTCGGGCGTGCCCGACCTGTGGCGCTGGAAGCGCACGCCCGATGCGCTTATCTATCTCGACGTCAGTGGGGAGGAGGTGCGGCGGCGGTATCCCAAGCTGAATCTGACCGATGCATATCTGGCGGAGGAGCGCAGACGGCTGGCTCACGCCCGCGAGCACGCGGATTGCATCATCCTCACCGACGGCATGACGCCCGAGCAGGTGGGGGCGAAGGCGCTGGCCTGTCTGGAGGAAATGGGGATGGATATTTGACACCACGCGCCGCCCGACCTATAATCATCTGGTTTGTGTGATTGGTCTTTATCGCGCCCGGTGGGCGCTTATCCCCGAACGAATAAGGAATCGCTATGCAGTCACGTAACAACATTATCCTCGTCATTCTCATTTTGCTTGTGGCTTTGGCGACCTACATCGCCCTGCCCATCGACCATCCCGATTGGTTCAAAAACATTGTGGCGCCTCATCAGAAGGGGGATCCCAACGCTTTGACGTTGCGTTTGGGGCTCGACTTACGGGGCGGCACCCAGATTCAGCTCCAACCCGACCTGCCCGAAGGGCAGACGGCCACGGAAGATGACCTGGATCGGGCGCGGGCCATCATCGAACGCCGCGTCAACGGCCTGGGCGTCAACGAATCCCTGGTGCAGACGGGCAAGGACCGCATCATCGTCGCCCTGCCCGGCGTCGAGGACCCGGACGCCGCCATCGAGACTCTGCGCGGCACGGGCCAGCTCGAATTCGTCGATCTGGGAGACAATCCTGATCGGCTGGGGGCTGGCGATCAGATCAACACGACCCTGGGCCCTGCGCCCAATCCCGTCAACGACAAGGTCTATACGACCGTCATGACGGGCGACAAGTTGAAGAATGTGGATGTGCGCCGCGACCCCAACACCCAAAAGCCCTACATTGCCTTCGAATTGACCAAAGAGGGTTCGGAGATATTCGGGAAGTATTCCGGGGAAAATATCGGCAAATACCTGGCCATTGTCATGGACAAGACCATCCTCTCCGCTCCCGTGATTCAGGCCAAGATCACCGATGCGGGCCAGATCACCGGCAATTTCACGCTGGATGAGGCTCAGAACTTGGCTATCCAGATGAAGTATGGCGCCCTGCCCGTGCCCTTGGAGGTCGTGGACGTCCGCACGGTGGGGCCTTCCCTGGGCGAGGACTCCATCCGTCGCAGTCTGTTGGCCGGGACGATTGGCATCATTGTTGTGCTCCTGTTCATGTTGGCCTTCTATCGTCTGCCGGGCTTCATCGCCGACCTGGCCCTCCTGAGCTTCGTCTCCTTCAACATTGCCCTCTACAAAATCATCCCGGTGGTGTTGACATTGCCCGGCATCGCCGGTTTTCTGCTCACGACTGGCACCGCCGTGGATGCAAACATCCTTATCTTCGAGCGTATGCGGGAAGAACTGCGAGCGGGGCGGTCTTTGCCCAGCGCCGTGGAAGCGGGTTTCTCCCGAGCATGGACCTCCATCCTCGACTCCAACCTCTCCACCATCCTCACGGGCCTCATTCTCCTCTACTTCGGCTCCAACTTCGGCGCCACCGTGGTCAAAGGCTTTGCCATCACCCTGATCATCGGCGTGCTCGTCTCCATGTTCACGGCAGTCTTTGCCACCCGCACCTTCATGCGCTTCTTGATCCAATACTTCGCCGAACCACTCAAGTCCAAACTCTCCTGGTTCAGCATCTAAACTGAAAGCAAATTGAAACCAAGGCTTTTGGTTTGCATTGGATCATCCATGAAAGGCGATTCTCTGGCCGCGCTGCCGCCCGCAGGTGAACCTGCGGGCTAAAAACGACGCCCCATAAATGGGGCTATGACGCATGTCGCGCGCCGCGGGAAGCCGGGTTCACCCGGCGTCGTTTCGTAGCCCGGAGCTTCAGCTCCGGGTGGCCGAGGCCGAAAACACCTGATTTCAAAATGCGTTTAGTTTAAAACCGATTTTTATTGCCAATTGTCATCTGATTTCTGAATACTGGACATTGTCCCATGTACGATATCATCAAGCATCGCCGCTGGTACTACATTTTCTCCACCTTCATCATTGTCCCGGGCCTGCTGATCATGCTCTATTCCATGATCACGATTGGCACGCCCTTCCGGCTGGCCATCGATTTCACGGGCGGTTCGCTGTGGGAGCTGCGCTTCCAGAAGCCCGTGGCTCCGGGCGAGATGGTCTCCTTTTTCCAGTCCCAGGGCATCAGCGACGCCAATGTGCACACCATTGGCGACGAATACACCCTGGTCATCCGCACCAAACCCCTGACGCCCGAGGAGAAAACCCAACTGCTCACCGCCATGGAGCAAACTTTCGGCGAGAAACCGGAGGAGTTGCAATTCCGCGCCGTCGGCCCCACCGTGGGCAAGGAGGTGACCCGCACCGCCTTCATTGCGGTGATCATGGCCTCCCTGGTCATTCTGGGATTCATCATCTGGGCCTTCCGGCAAGTGGATCATCCCGTGCGTTATGGCGTCTCCGCCATCATCGCCATGGTCCACGATGTGCTGGTGGCGTCCGCGTTCTTCTCCCTCATGGGGTTCATTTCCGGCTGGGAAGTGGATGCGCTCTTCCTGACGGCGTTGCTCACGGTCATCGGCTTCTCGGTGCAGGACACCATCGTTGTGTTCGACCGCATTCGGGAGAACAGTCGCCGCCGCAAGGGCGAGTCCTTCGAGGTTATCGCCAATCGTTCTCTGCTGGAGACCATGCAGCGGTCCATCGCCACCCAGATCAACGCCATGTTCGTGATGATTGCGCTGCTGCTGTTCGGCGGCGTCACCATCCGTCAGTTCATCGCCACCATGTTCGTGGGGATGCTCAGCGGGACCTACTCCTCCATTTTTATCGCCACGCCCTTGCTGGTCTCATGGCACAACCATGAAGGCATTTTCGGATGGTTTGGCGGCAAGAAGAAGAAAGCGAAGGCCAAAAAGGCTTCCGCCTGATTGACCATGCAACGACAATGACCGGGCCTATTGCGCCCGGTTTTTCTTTGCGAACTGCTTTGAAAATAGCGTTGCGTTGGTTTGCAAAAATGACTTGGAGCCCCCGTTGGGCGAGTTTGCCACGGGCGTGATGCGTAATCCGTAATCCGTGAGGTCATTACGCATCACGCATTACGCATTACGTGCTTGGCTTCTCGCGCTGCCCTGGCCGCGCGGCGTTTTCATTCGTATCGGCGAGCTTCCGCTCGTGTCGCCTGTTCCACAAATCATGCTTGCACTGGTTCTGAAAGCCGGTCAACTCACCCTGCAAACCGACTATCCCTGCCCCACGCCCGCGGCGGGCGAGGCCCTGTTGCGGATGCGGTACGCCGGCATCTGCGGCACGGATCTGGCCCTGACCGCCGGCTACAAGGGGGGATTCGAGGGGGTGCTTGGACATGAGTATGTGGCCGAGGTGGTGGAAGCGCCCGGCCATGAGGATTGGATCGGGCGCAGAGTCGTGGGGGAGATCAACACCTACTGCGGGGAATGTGATCACTGTCGCCGCGGGCTGCTGACCCACTGCCAGCGCCGTCGCGTGTTGGGCATCATCGATTGGGATGGCGCGTTCGCCGACTATTTGCTAAGCCCCATCTATCTGCTCCATCCTGTCCCCGATAACGTCCCCGACGAGATGGCCGTCTTTGTGGAGCCGTTGGCCGCGGCCTATGCGGCCTTGCGCGACGTCCCGCCCGATGCAGGCGACCGGGTTATCGTTCTAGGGGATGGCCGGTTGGGCCAGCTCATCGCCCGGGTGTTCCAGGCGGAGGGGTATCATCCGCTGCTGGTCGGGCGTCATAGTCATAAACTGGCTCTCGCCGCGGACGCGGGCATCCGGGTGGCCGCGGAATTGCCCGCGGGCCAGGAATTCGACATCGCGGTGGACGCCACCGGCAATCCCCAGGCCATCGCTCAGCTTTTTGGCATCCTGCGCCCTCGCGGCGCGCTGATTCTGAAAACCACCAGCGCCTTTCCCTCCGAGATCGATCTGAGCCCGGTGGTGGTGAACGAATTGCGCATCATCGGCTCTCGCTGCGGGCCTTTCCCTCGCGCCATCCAGGCCCTGGCCCAGGGGCTCGTCGATCCCCGGCCCCTGATTACAGCGGTCTATCCCCTGGAGCGGGCGCTGGAAGCCTTCGATCACGCCCGTCAGCGCCAGAGTCTCAAAATTTTGCTTCGAAAATTAGGATCAGGGAACGCAGATGACGCAGATCGAAACGGATGAGCGCAGATAAAAACTGTGAAAATCATCTGCGCAAATCTGCGATGCGAAGCATCCGTGTCATCTGTGTTCTCATTTTCGTTCGTTCGGCGAGCTGTCGCTCGTGTCGCCTGCTTCGAAATGCGCGCGCCCAGCGGATTCATCCATCCATGGGTGGTGATGCTATAATCCTATCTTGCACTTCGACGCCTTCTCGCCATCTCGCCTTGTACTATCTCGCGACTCTTACAACCTTCATCGGAGTCGAAGAAGGGGCGCGGAGCGTGCGCAACGTTCGCGGCGAGGCCCTGTGAGCCGCTTAAACCGCAATCAACACTTCAAAAAAGGAGCAACAACCCATGAGAAATCGCTATAAGTTCGCTTTTCTGTTTCTGATCGTGACAGCCCTGGGCTTCGCACTGCTTGCCAATAGCGCCGGCGTCACGGTCAATGCCCAGGGATCCATTCCCGATGACGAATTGGCCTATATCGACGCGTCGGGATACATCAACATTGTGGATCCGGTCACGTCCTCGGGCGGAACGCCTTTCACCTGGCGTTCGCCCACAGGCGGCTATACCGACATGTCCACCATCGATGTGAACGGCGATGGCGTGGATGAGATCATCGCCATTGCTGGCGGAAGCGTGCGCCTGCTCACCCCCTACAATCCCGGCGGCGCGCTGCCCCAATTCAGCCAGACCCTTCCCGCCGGTTTTCGGTATGTCTCGGTGAGCGCGGGCGATTTCGTGCCGGGCGATGGCGGCCGCGATGAGATTCTGGTGCAACGCACCGACAATCGTAACAACAGCCCTTACAGCGTTCAGATCTACGACGGCAACGCGGACGGCACCTCCTGGCAACTGGTCTTCGACGAGCTGTATGGCGTGGACTGGATTCGGATGGTGGGCGGTGATGTGGACGGCCTGGAAGGCGACGAGCTGATCATGATCCGCAACGGCACCCAGCAGAATCGCGACAAGCGGCTCATGATTCGCAAATACGCCCCCACCGATCCCAACGGCCCCTGGATCACCCTCTACAATCACGTGTACAACTTCCCCTGGATCGACCTGGTCACGGGCAACACGCATCTGAACAACGGGGACATCGAGGAGATGGTTCTGAGCCGCAGCGGCGTGCTGGGCGAGCGTGACTCCTTCCTCGTGTTCCAGTACTACAACTACAACATTAGCAATGCGCCCGAGGGCGGCGGCAAATACTATCCTTACTGGCAGGATATCGGCATCGGCGACATCAACGCCAGCGGCGATGACGAGGTCTTCGTCATTCGCGATCCCGAGGTGCAGGGAGGCGTGTCGTTGCTGGGCCGCAACTGGGGGCCGGACGGCATGCCCGAATGGAAGCTGGCCCTGGGCCGCGATCTGAAACGCATCGAACTGGGGGATGTGGATGGCGATGGCAAGGACGAAATCGTCCTGGCCCAGTCGAGCTCCTACCGCATCTACTGGTCCCCCGACCTCAATTACAATCACAGCAACGACCAGTCGGTGAGCCTGCGCCAGCCGGTGGTCATCCAACTGGGCAATTACGACGGCACGGGCATCTCCACCGAGCCCCCGAAGATGGTGGTCTCCCCCACGTCGTTGGGATTCGAGATGACCCGAGGCGAGAGCGCACCTCCTTCCCAGACCTTCCAGGTGACCAACGCGGGCGGCGGCATCCTCAACGTGCATGTGGACGCCCGCACCGTCAATGGCGGCGACTGGCTGGAGGTGACGCCTTTCGACGCGACCGCGCCCGCCACCTTCACTGTGCGGGTGAAGGACGTGGTGACCAGCATGAACCCCGGCACATATGACGCCAACATCACGGTGACCGGCACATCCTCCTCTGGCGAGGTGGAAGATGGCACGCAGGTGGTGAAGGTGCGTCTCACCATTCGCCCCACCGGCCCGATGTTGGAAGTGACGCCCGATCGTTATGACTTCTCCATGAACTTCGGGGGCATTATTCCCTCGGCCGATCCCATCACCCTCCGCAATATCGGCGATGGCGGCGCGCTATTCTATCGCATCACCGTCACCACCAGCGACGGCAGCGATTGGCTGAAGTTGAGCAAATACTCGGGCTTCACCGATGACACGGTCGATGTCATCCTGGAGCCGCACAATCTGGGCCCGGGCGACTACACCGCGCTGATCACGATTACGGCCGACGATGCGGTCAGCGGCAGCCCCGCCACGATTCCGGTGACGCTGCATATTGAGGCTACGGGCATGGTGGTGACCCCGACCGAGCTATACATGCTCGCCTTCAAGGGACAACCCACCCCCTTTGGGGAGATCCATGTCGATCAGGCTGCGCCCGGCTCGGGCGCGATCTCCTGGTACGCCTATGTGGTTCCCTCGGGCGACTGGTGGGATGATTTCGCCCCGGCCTATGATGCTGGCGATCTCGAGTTCGTGAAGCGCACCGATCAGGGATTGGTCTTCCGCAATGCGGACGGTCAGGAGCGCGTCTTGCAATATGTGCCCTGGGTGCGTCTGGTGCCCGATCACGGCGTCACCCCGCGCATCATGCAGGTGGCGTTGGATGTGCCCAACGCGCCCGTGGGCGAGACCCGCGTCACCATCATCGTGGATGGCGGACCCGGCACGCCAAACCGTTTCCAGGGCGTGGATACGCGCATCGTGGTTGCGGCCGAGAACGGCGCATTGTGGCTGCCCGTGGTCATCAACCAGCAGTAACCAACCCCTTCGTCTGAACGTCACCCAGCCCTCGAAAGCCCTGGCGCTTTTGGGGGCTTTTTGCCTCCGGACTTCCGGGAGGTGGACAAGCATTTTCGCTTGACCTGGCGCTTTTTGTCCGCCTCCTGGAAGTCAAAAGGCTCGAGGTCAAAAAGCGCTACAACCGCTGCGCCAGCCAGGGCAGCGTCTGCGCCACATCCCCGCGCAACAACACATCCGCCAGATGGTCGTAGGGCGTCATGCCCAGGGTGGCGATGATCAATTTGGAGCCGCTGCGCACGGCCAGCGCGGGCAGGTCCGCCGCGGGCATGACCTCCAGCGAAGAGCCCGCCACCAGCATAAGATCACTGTGCAGCGCGGCCTCCTGCGCCGCCACCACGATATCGTGGGGCAGCGCTTCGCCGAACAGCACGACCTTGGGCTTCATGACGCCGCCGCACTGGGGGCAGATGGGCAGTTCTCCCGATCGCAGGAAAGCTTCCAGATAGGGTGGACTCTCTCCTTCCCAGCCACACGTCAGACAGTGCACCTCGCGCACATGCCCGTGGATCTCCAGCACCCGTTGCGAGCCTGCGACCTGGTGGAGGCCGTCGATGTTCTGCGTAATGATGGCGTCGATGATCCCGCGGCGCTCCATCTCGGCCAGGGCGAGATGAGCGGGATTGGGACGGGCTTTGAGGATGTCCGCGGCCAGGGGTTGCAGCCATTTGTAAAACCGCTGGGGATGGTCGCGAAAAGCCCAAAGGCTGGCCACCTCGAAGGGATTGGTGAAACTCCACAACCCCGTCATGTCGGACCGGAAGTCGGGAATGCCGGAAGGGGTGGAGATGCCCGCACCCGTCAATACCACCACCCGCTTCGCTTCTTTCAGAAGCGCCAGGGCGCGCGCCAGGTCCTGCTGGATGGCGTGGAGGGATGGGGGCGAGGATCGACGGCGGAACATGGGAGGCGGACGGAAAGGGATTGTATTTGAAAAAACACGCTCATCTGGTGTAAACTTGGTCGCGTCTATTATACAATCACACTTTCCAGAATCAGCTATCTTTTCTTCAAGGAAATTCACTATGATCACTGAATGGGGTCGCCGCAACCTCAAGGTCATTTTTGAACCCATCGCCGGGGTTTTCCGGGCGCTGCACATCACGCCCAACGTGATTACACTGGCGGGTTTTTTACTCAACCTTGTGGTGGCGTATCTCATCGTCATCGATCAGGTGTTCTGGGCGGGCGTGGTTTTTCTCATCGCCGCGGTGGCGGACGCCATCGATGGCACGTTGGCCCGACAGTTGGACGTGCGCAACAAATTTGGCGCTTTCTGGGATAGCACCCTCGACCGGCTCAGCGAGTCCTTTGTGCTCATGGCCATGGGATATTATTTTGCTGTGAGGGGTGAAGTTTGGTCTGTGATGGCAGTTTTCCTGGCGTTGATCGCCAGTTTTCTGGTCAGTTACACCCGGGCCCGAGGCGAGGGGCTGGGCGTCGATGTGAAAGTGGGCATCGGCACCCGGGTGGAGCGGTTTATCGTAACCGCATTGGCGTTGCTGTTCAACAAGCTCCTCATCGGCCTGATTGTCATCATCGTGTTGGCCGGGATCACCGTGCTGCAACGCATGTGGGCGGTGTACAAGATCACCCACCAGATGGCGGCGGAGGAAGCCGCGGCGGAGGCGGCGAAAGAGGCTGGCAGCGTAGAAAATGGGTAGGGAGTCCGGAAATCGGCAAAACCAGAAGAATTGAAAAACCGGGAATGAGCGCCTTATCAGTGACATTTTAGCCCAGCGAGCTAAAAGTTACTCAGAGCTCACAGAGCTGCCTTGGAGCGTAACTGCTAACGTACTCGACTTTAGACCGCAAGAAGCCACGAAGGCTCGAAGTTTTACGAAGACACGAAGAAAAAATAAAGAAAAATGCGTCGTGCCTTCGTTTTTCTTCGTGTCTTCGTGGCAAAAAGTTGCAGCGCGACCTTAGTAGTTACCTTGGAGCTTCGCAGGGCTCACAGAGATTCATGGAGCATTTTCCTCTGTGCAACTCAGTGCTTCTTCTTGGTTCCAGCTTGTCCAGGTTAGGGGGTTCCAGAAATGGCTTCGGTGCGCGCTCTTTTTCTGGGGCGACCGCCGATTTGCCGTCCCGCAAATCCATCCCTCGCGGGGCGGTTTGCATAAACTCAGATAGTTGGTTATCATAATCCTGATTTTCGGCGCGCGCTGGATAGCGCGACAGCAAATCGAGGCGATCCAGGCGATTTCCTTCGACTGAGAGCGTTTCCCCCGTAACTTTTTCTCACGTCCCCCGTCTTGACTCACGAAAGCGTATTACCGCCAACGTTTTCCGCCTCGGAGGCGGCGCTGGTGGAGCGGGCTGCAGCACGAGACCCCGACGCCATCGCCAAACTCTATGATCTTTACGCGCCCAAAATTCAGAGCTTTATTTACCACCGCACCAGCGATCCTGTGGTGACAGAGGATTTGACGGCGCAAGTGTTCTTACGGGTGCTGGAGGCCATGCGGGGTGGAAAAGGTTGGCATACATCGTTTTCTGGCTGGATTTATCGCATCGCTCACAACCTCATTGTCGACTATTATCGCAAACGCAGTCAGGCCACCTACACGAATATCGACGACGCGCCCCATCTTCCCGCGGGTGATGGCGATCCCTACCGCGCCACCGCGGCGAAACTCGACCGGGACGCGCTTTTGCGCGCCATCAACCAGCTTACCGATGAGCAGGCCGAGGTCATTACCTTGCGCTTTTTAGAAGGCTACAGCATCGCTGAAGTCGCCAGGATGATGAATAAGTCCGAGGGCGCCATCAAGGCCTTGCAATTTCGCGGCATGGCCACCCTGCGTCGTCTATTGGAACAGCGATCATGAGCACCGACGAACGCCGCTTACACGATCTCTTCCAGGAGATGTTGGAAACCCGGGATGACTTCCAGACCGGGGAGTCCGACGCGAGCGAGACCGGCCTGGAAGACATGCTGTTCCTGGCCCGAGAATTGCAGACGCTGGGCCGCGCGTCCATGCCCGACGCCCAGGCGGCGTTGGCGCGGGCTCGGGAGCGGGTGTTGCAATCCCTGCCCGCGGCCCCGCCCCAGACCTCGCCGCAACCCCAGCCCCAACAGCGGATTCCCTTTTGGCAGCGATGGGGCGCGGTGATGGCTCCGGCCATGGCCTGGGCTCCGGCCACGCTGATAGCCTTCCTCGCCATGGTGATCCTGCTGGCGGTCAGCATCTCCGTCTCCGCCAGCGCCATGCCCGACAGCCCCTTCTACCCGGTCAAGCGCACGACCGAGAATGTGGCCTTGCACATGGCTCCGGCCGCCAAACGGGCCGTCATCGAGGCTGCGATTGCGCATCATCGGGCGGAGGAGATCGATTATCTCCAGGAAAAGGGCATTCGGGCCATCGTGCCGTCGTATGAGGGCGAGGTGCGCGGTTGTGTGGAGAATGTTTGTCAGATTGGCCCCTTCCAGGTGACGCTGCCGCCCGATGTGGCTGCGAAACTGCGGCCTGGCGATCGGGTGAAGGTCGATATCGAAGTGCATCCTGGCAGGTTGATGGCGCTCTCGGTGGCTCCCGGAAAGACGCCTACGCCCACTTCCACCGTGCTGGTGGCCACCGAAAACCCCAATGTGCTCTCCCCTGGCGCCACGCTTGAATCCCGCCCCTTTGACACGCCCGCCGTGGTGCGGGTGACGCCCACAAAGAAGCCCGTTCACAAACCCACCCAACGCCCCACAAAGAAGCCCACCCGGGTCAGGACGAAAGCCACCGCGAAACCCACCCGCCAGAAGCCGCCCTCGGCCACGCCATCCCGTCCGCGCAAGGCCAGCACAGCCACCATGGCTCCCCTGCCGCCGCCTCAGGCGACGCCCACGCCCTCCCCGCGACCCACCATCGCGCCCACGGCGACGCCTGCGCCCACGCGGCCGCCCAAGGCCACGCCCCGAGCGACCCCCAGAACCAAACCCGGCATCGGCACAGCCACTCCCGTGCCGCGACGCTCGCGGGTGACGCCCAACCCCGAAAGCCGCGGCGATCAAATCCAGGCGAAGAAAGTGATTCGGGGCAGAATCAACCGCATCTACCGGCCGCGCGGTCGGGTTGTGTGGGTGGTTATTGGCCGTTATCGCGTGTATATGACCCAGAATACGAAGGTGGTTGGCAGGCTTGTAGTCGGTCGACAGGCGACCGCGCGCATCTATCAGAAGCGCGGACGGTGGTACGCCACGAAGATCACGGTGCGCAAGCCCTCCAGCGGCTCGGGGACGGCCCCTACGCCCACGCCCAGCGGCCGCAAGATCAAGCCCAAACGTCCAACGCCCACCCCCACGCCTCGCCCGGTGGGCACGCGTCCGCCTGTGCGTCGCCCCTAGCAGGCGAGCGGGCGAATGCGCCGAGGGGGGTGAGAGGGCGCGTGGTGATTATCTATCCGGCCTACTGGCCATCCGTGGATTTCTTTTGGGTGTGTCCTTTTTCGGTTGAAGCGTTGCACCGCTGTTCTCATCGACTAAAGTCGGACTCTTAAGGCCTGCGGCCAGTGGACGGCCTTCGCCGTCCCATGTTCCGGTCGACGGAGGTCGACCACGGGCGCGAAGCGCCTAAAACGCCCGAGTTCACTCGGCCAGGACGCTGATGCCAACTCATTTGGGACGCACCCATTTCTTTTGACGTGCGGAATTCATACGGGGCGGGATTTGACCAAAACCCTTCAAATCCATACAATTACATTTTGGCGCATCAGCGCGCCCAAAATTCGTCGCCCGATCTCCCATTGAACCGTGTTCGATAATCTTTCCGACAAACTCCAGGACGTATTCGACAACCTGGGCAAGAAGGGCCGTCTCACCGAGGCCGATGTCGACAGAGCCTTGCGGCAGGTGCGTCTCGCCCTGCTGGAGGCCGACGTCAACTACAAGGTGGTGAAGGACTTCATCGTCCGGGTGAAGGAACGCGCGGTGGGCGCGGACGTGATGCACAGTCTCTCGCCCGCGCAGCAGGTCATCAAGATCGTCCACGAAGAGCTGATCAACACCCTGGGCGAGGCCGCGCCCCTGAACCTCTCCGGCGCGCCGCCCCATGTGATCATGCTGGTCGGTCTCCAGGGGTCTGGTAAGACGACCACCGCTGGCAAGCTGGCCCGCCGTCTGCGCAAGCAGGGCCGCCGTCCGCTGCTGGTCGCGGCCGACACCTACCGTCCCGCCGCAGTGAAGCAGCTCGAAGTCCTGGGCGAGCAGTTGGATATTCCCGTGCACAGCGAGGGCGTCGAACCGCCCCCGCCCGAGATCGTGAATCGGGCGTTGAAGCGGGCCCGCCGCGAAGCCCGCGACGTGGTCATCATCGACACCGCGGGCCGGCTCACCATCGACGATCAGATGATGGATGAGCTGGTCAAAATCAAGGCCCTCTCCAAGCCGGATGAGGTGCTGTTGGTGGCGGATGCGATGACGGGCCAGGAGGCGGTGCGCGTCGCTTCCGATTTCCACGAGCGCGTGGGCCTGACCGGCATCATCCTCACCAAGATCGACGGCGACGCCCGCGGCGGCGCGGCCATCTCCATGCGATCGGTCACGGGCGTGCCCATCAAATTCGTGGGCGTCAGCGAGAAGCTGGACGGCCTGGAGCCCTTCTATCCCGACCGCATGGCCTCCCGCATCCTCGGCATGGGCGACGTGCTCACCATGATCGAGAAGGCCGAGGAGGTGATGGACAAAGAGGAAGCGGCCCGGATGGAGAAGAAGCTCCGTAAGGGCGAGTTCGATCTGGACGACTTCCTCAAGCAGATGCGCCAGATGCGCAAGATGGGCCCTATCACCAGCCTGCTGAGCATGATTCCCGGCATGGGCCAGATCGCCAAAGAGATCGATCCCGAGGCGACGGACAAGCAGCTCAAGCACATCGAAGCTATCATCAGCTCCATGACCCTGGAGGAGCGCCGCAATCCCCGCATCATCAACGCCAGCCGCAAACGTCGCATCGCCCGCGGCTCGGGCACAACGGTGCAGGAGGTCAATGAACTCCTCTCCCAATTCCGCCAGATGCAGCGTCTGATGAAGCAATTGCAGTCGGGCAAGCGCGGCGGCCTGGGAGGACTTCTCGGCGGCTTTGGCTTGTAAATTACCTACCTTATCCACCCGTTTTTCATAATCCCAAATCAATTCAGGAGTAAAATTCGATCCATGGTACGCATTCGACTACGTCGCACAGGAGCCAAGAAGCAGGCTTCTTACCGCATTGTGGTGGCCGACTCTCGGGCGCCCCGCGATGGTAAATTCATTGAGATCCTGGGCTGGTACAACCCCCGCACCGATCCGCCCACCTTCGAGATCAACAAGGCGCGCGCGGACTACTGGCTGAGCCAGGGGGCGCAACCCAGCGAAGCGGTGGCCCGTCTTCTGAAGAAGATGGAGACCGCTCAGCCCGAGAGCGCTGAGGCCGCTTGATCTCCCAGCCTCGACAATGCACGCTTCACGAACGCCGCCCCACCTCGGGGCGGCGCTTCTTCCCATTGAGGTTATCATGCAGGACGTGATTGCATACATCGCCCGTTCCCTGGTCGAAGAACCGGACAAAGTTCAAGTGGATTCCCATCGCGTGGGCAGCACCCTCTACGTGGACGTCACTGCCGCGCCCGGCGATGTGGGACGGCTCATTGGCCGCAAGGGGCGCACAGCCCAGGCCATTCGGGCTGTGGCCAAAGCCGCCGCCGCCCGCGAAGGTCTTCGCGTTGTGGTGGATATCGACTGAGCAGGCGTCCCCGAGCGATAGCCCGCCGATACGAACGAAAATCTCACGCAAAGACGCAAAGACCGCTAAGACAAGTTTGCAAGTCGCAGGCGGCAGGTGGCAAGTAGGGCCGCACAAGCTGACTTGCCACTTGCGACTTGCCACCTGCAAACCATACTTTGCTTCTTTCCCTCTGCGCCTTAGCGACTTGGCGTGAGATCGATTTTTCAAAGCAGCCTATGACCCGACGACGAGAAGCGATCATGGCCGTGGGACGGATTGTGGGAGCTCACGGCATCCGTGGCGAGATCAAAGTCAAACAACTGACCGATTTCCCCGAACGCTTCGCGCCCGGCTCCCGCCTCTATGTGGGTGAGGAGGCGTTCCAGCGGGAGGTGATCGCGTCGCGTCCGCACCGCGGGATGCTTTTGGTCAAGCTGTCGGGGCTGAGCGACCGCAACGCAGTGGAGCATCTGCGGGGCAAATACCTCTTCATCGACCGGGAAGAGGCCATGGAACTGGAAGAAGATGCGTATTACGAGGATGAGCTCGTCGGCCTGACCGTGGAAACGATGGAGGGGGAGCTTTTGGGTGAGCTCATGGAGATCATGTGGACCGGGGCCAATGAAGTCTACATTGTGCAAGGCCCGCGCGGCGAGGCGCTGATTCCCGCCATCGCTCAGGTGGTGCAGGAGGTGGACCTGGAAGCGGGGGTGATGCGTGTGAAGCTGTTGCCCGGGCTCGTGGATTGGGAGTAAGACGTTGAGCCATCTGCAAACGCGCATCCAGGAGAACGACAGGCTCCGCCTGGGGCTCTTCATGGGCGCGGGGATCGCAATCGTTTTGTTGCTGCTGGCGGGCGCGTTGCTCATCCGGGCGGCGCTTTCGCCCGCGCGCCGGGCCGGGGACATTGCGCCCGCGGGCCCCGACGAGTTCCTCATTCTCATCGCGCCCTTCCGACATGATGGCGGGGAGGCGTATGATTTCGGGATGGAGCTGGCCAATGACCTGCGGCAAACGCCTCACGTGCTGGGCGCGCACCGCGTCGAAAATCTGGACGCCGCCCCGGCCGAAGAGGACATTCCCGAATGGATGCAAAAGCTCGGGGCCAGGGTGTTGGTCACGGGCCGGTATGATGAAAAGACCGTCGAGGCCTGGGTGTATTTCGTTCCGCCCGAGGATGCGCCGCCGCTGCCGCCCGACAGTCCCGGCCCCCCCACCTATTTCTTCGGCCTTGCGCCCGCCCGCTACCATCTCTACGCCCCGCGCGGCATCGGGCATCCCCTGCAGTATCTGCAATACTGGATCATCGGCCAGAGCCATTTCTGGCGCAGGGAATTCAGTGAGGCGCTGGGGAGTTTCGAGCTGGCCCAGCAGATGCTTCCCGGCCAGATTCCCGTGGAGCGCCGGGCGGACATGGATCGTTTCGTCTCGGCCTTGCTGTGGTCGATGGGGTATGTCACCGGGCCCGTGCAGGGCGATTGGCGGGTGGCTGTCGATGTCTTCCATCGCTCCCTGGCCCGGGACCCGGCCTCGCTGCCTTCGATACTGGGACTGGCCCAGGCGCTGGTGCAGACCAATCGCCCCGACCAGGCCCTCGATCTCCTGCAAGCGGCCTTGCGCTCCCAGCCCGATGCCTGGCAGATCTATTTCGCCATCGCCGAAATCAAAGGGCAGCAGGGAGCCGTGGAAGAAGCCCTGGCCCTCTACGATAAAGCCATCTCCCTGCTCTCCGCCGATGGGGCGCCCCAGAGCCAGCGGGCTTTGGCGGACGTCTATTTCTATCGCGGTTATTTCTATTACGAACAGGGCGACTACGCCAACGCCCTGAGCGATTATCAGCAGGCCCAGGCGTTGGGCCGAGAAGACGTTTATCTGCTCAGCAATCTGGGTTGGACCGCGTATCTGCTGGGCGATTACGAGACCGCGGCCGAGGCCAGCAGCAAGGCCGCGGATCTCGCTCCTGATCGTCCCGATCTCCTGTTTAACAAAGGCTTGCATTTACTGGCCGCTGGGCGGTATGATGAGGCGAAAGCCGCCTACGAACAGGCCATTCAACTCACGCTCACCATCGACGATACGCTCACCCGCAGTCAATACTTCGGCGCCGCGTATTACGACCTGGATGATCTGGCCCAGCGTCGTCCCGACCTGGAGCCCATCATACGCGACATCCAAAACGAAATCGACATTGCCAACGGTTGACGGCAACTGATTACTGATTACTGGATACTGGTCATTTCCCCCGGAGGTTCCCCCATGCGTCAAAAACGAATTCCTCTCATCCTCGCGCTTCTGGCCCTGCTTTTGATGGTGTTGCTGGCGGGTTGCAGCAAGCAAGAAGAGCAGCCTCAGGCGGGCGTCACGCCCGTGGCCACGTCGCCGAGCAATCTACCCGCGCCGGGGCCGGACGAAAGCGCCGTCCCCCAGACCATCATCGTCAAGACCGAACTGCGCCCCGCCATTGACCCCGCTTGTACGCAAGCTCAGGGCAAATTCGCACTGGTCAGTGCGCCCTTGCCCGAGGGCGGCCTGGAGCCGGGCATGGTGCACGTCTTCTGTGCGGTGGGCGCGCCCGCCGATGAGACCGTGACCTTCACCCTGAAATCGCCCGATGGCCAGACTCAGACCTTCCAGGCGCCCAGCGTGGACCAGGGCGGCGTCTATGTGGCCGTCCAGCCCATCACCATCGGCGCAGACGCCAAATCGGGCAAGTGGACGCTGACCGCGTCGTATGGGGACCAGTCGGACAGTCTGGATTTCGAGGTGAAGCCTGCGAGCCAGCCGTTCGTCGTGCTGGCCGAGCCTGTGCCCGAAGACCCTGCCATCATCAAGGCGGCGGTGGGAGGATTGGCTCCCAACGCCATGGTGCACTTCGCGGTCTATCGTCTGCAGCCGGGCCAGACCGAGGGCAACGTGGCCACCTCGCAGGGGGAATTGCTCATCGAGAATTTGATCCAGGTGGATGAAGAAGGCCGGGCGGATGTCCAGCTCGATGTGGCGGACCAGCCCAGCGGCCCCTATCTCCTGGCCATCTTCCCGCCCGACCAGCCCGCGGCGGCCACCACGGTCATCGAACTGCCCCAGCAGGAGCGATCCGTGGTGGCGGTCAATATCCGCCGCGAGGGCGCAGGGACCCCGCCGGGAGCGACGACGGAGCCCGGTTCGCCAGTCGCGCCCTCCCAGCCCGTGGTCTTCGACCGCAGCAATCTGCCTCCCGACCCGACTCTGGCGGAGGGCAGCGGCGGCCTGCCCGACACGGTGACCTTCGACGTGAAGGACGCCTCCCTGCCCGCCTGCGTCCCCACGGCGTCGCCTGTGATTCGCTTCTGGCCGGCGACGGGGCAGGTGGGGCAGTGGTGGTATGGCTGCGCCTCGGGCTTCGCGCCCAACACGCCCCTGCGGGTGGACGCCACCCTGGGCAATGGTTCGACAACGTCCTTCGATCTGACCGCGACGAATGAGCAGGGCGTCAAGTCCTTCCGCTGGTACGCGCTTCCCTCGGAGGGGACGGGCAAATTCACCGCGGCCATCTCCGATCCCTCCGGCAATCGGGCGCAGATCGCCTGGCGCATTGCACCGGCCAAGATCCCTCACGTGTTGGTTTACCCCCACGTGGTGCTCAAGGATGTGGGATCCGACCTGATTCTGGCCGGATTCAAGCCTCGCCAGCAGGTGCAGATGGGCCTCTATCGCATCGAGGGGAACACAGGCGCGAAGGTGACCGCCTTCAAGGTCAAAGCGGACAAGAACGGCGTGCTGCAACGGCCCTTCGACCAGGCCCAAGACCTGGAGCCGGGCGTTTACGGTCTGCTGGCCCAGAGTGCGCCCACCTACAACTTTGCGGGCATCGATGCGCCCGCCACCGCCATCGAGTTTTTCAGCGTGGGAACGCCTCTGCCCGAAAAGTACGAGCTCTACACCCTGTTCCTGGGACGCTCTGGCGGTCAATTGGTCATCAGCACGGAGAAGGAAGAGGCCGCAACGCCCGCGGAGACGCCTTCCGGCCCCAGCGCCTCGGGCATCCCCGCCACCCTCGCCATCCCGGCTGACAACAGCCAGCCCCCGACCTGCCCCGATGCGCAGGCGGGCCAGCCCGCCATCTGCATGATGCCCGACGTCACCCAGCGGGCGACCTATGTCTACATGCTCATGCACGACTTCAAGCCGGGTGCGAAATTCGTCATCGCCGTGACCACGCCCACGGGCAAAACCGTCAAATTCAAGGCCCAGGCCAACCAGGATGGCCTCGCGGACGCGCACTGGTACGCGCTGAACAACGAAAAGCTGGGCGCGTATCGCGTGAAGATTCGCGGGGGCGGCAAGACGTTCAATGGCGTGTTCAAGGTCGTGAAAGCCACGTCGCCCCATATCGTGGTGCAGCCCCGCTCGCCCGAGCCGGGCACGGGCATGTACATCAGCATCAGCGGCCTCAAGCCCAACACGACCTACGTGGTGGCCCGCTACCGCAGCGTGGGCGAAAGCGGCGGTCAGGTGCAGTTCGAGCTGATGGATACGACCGACATGACCACAGGCAAGGGCGGCGGCGCGCAGGAAACCTTCCGCGTGGGCAAGGAGGAAGCCGGGACCCTGTTCCTGGCCGCGGTCTACGAAAAGGACGGCTCCCAGCCCCTGGCGAAAGAGGTGTACGCGCCGGGCCAGGACCTCTACCTGCGCTATCCTTTCGCCTGGGGTCAGAACTCGCAGGAAGGGAATTGATGGCGGACGAGCTTGCCCGCATCCAGTTGCAAATCCGAGCCTGTCAGCGCTGCGCGCTGGCAGGCTTTCCCATCCAGGGCCCGCCCATCTTCTCCGGCCATGCCGACGCCCGGCTCATGGTCATCGGCCAGGCGCCGGGCAAGGTGGAAGCGAACACGACCCACCAGCCCTTCAGCGGCAATGCAGGCAAACGCCTGTTTCGCTGGTTCAAGCAGGTGGGCTGGGAGGAGGCGGAGTTCCGGGCGAAGTTCTACATGACTTCAGTGACCAAATGCTTTCCAGGCCCCAACAAATCGGGGCGGGGCGACCGCGCGCCCTCGCGCAAGGAGCAGCAGTTGTGCGAGGAGTGGCTGCTGGCCGAGATCGCGCTGGTGGACCCGGAGGTGGTCGTGCCCGTGGGCAAGATGGCTATCGAACGCTTTTTCGGGCGGGGACGCCGGCTGGATGAGATCATCGGCGGTCGCTATCAGATTGATGGACGGATCGTGATCCCTCTGCCGCATCCCTCGGGCGCGTCCGCCTGGATTCAGAAACGGGAGCATCAGGTTCTCATCAGCCGGGCGCTGGGGCATCTGGCCGTGGTAAAGGCGGAGCTGGGGCTTTGATGACGGGGTGCGTCCTAAATTTTGGGCAAATCGCGTTGTCATCAGGAATTCGGTCATGCAGGTTCCAACCGGCGCTGAAGCGCCGGGCTACAAAACAACGCCGGGTGAACCCGGCTTTTGGCGCGGGCTGGCTCTGAAAGCCCCCTTGAGGGGGCGTCATTTCTAGCCCGGAGGTTCACCTCCGGGGCACCAGGCGCAACGCGCCAAAATTTGGGACGCCCCCTTGATGACGCGACAGCTTGCCGCCTTTTACCCAATTGGGATACAATGAAGGGCCCTCTCATACGGTTTCCCCATGACAGACGACGCTTACGCCCGCACCCTGCGGGAGATCTTCGCTCACGTCGATTATAGCCGCAGCCGTCAGCATCCCTACAACGCCGAGACCTACAATCTCGACCGGATGTGGGCGCTGATGCGACTTCTGGGCGATCCGCAGGATGCGTTTCCTTCCATCCATATCGCGGGCAGCAAGGGCAAGGGCTCCACGTCGGCGATGACCTCATCCATCTTGCAAGCCGCGGGGCGTCGCACAGGCCTCTATACCTCCCCCCATCTCCACACCTTTCGCGAACGCATCCGCATCGACGGCGCGTTCATCGCCCGCGAGCGGCTCATCAGCCTGTGGGATGAGCTCAAACCCGTCATCGCCCGCCTGCCCCGCACGACCACCTTCGAGATCATCACCGCACTGGCCTTCATGGATTTCTCCCGCCCGCCCGTGGACATGGCGGTCATCGAGGTGGGTTTGGGCGGTCGATTGGACGCCACCAACGTGATCACGCCCCAGGCCTGCGCCATCACCGCCCTCAGCCTGGAACACACCGACCTGCTGGGGGATAACATCGCCGCCATCGCAGGCGAGAAGGCGGGCATCATCAAGCCGGGCGCGCCCGTAGTGACGGGCCCGCAGCCTCCCGAGGCCATGGCCGTCATCGAACGGGCCGCGGCTGCGGCCGGGGCTCCGTTGATCCGCGTGGGCCAGGACTGGCGGTGGGCGATTCGCGAGCTCGCGCCCGACGGCCTGCGGCTTGACATCTACGGCCCAGATAGTACCATTAAGGAAGCCTTCGTTCCCCTCACGGGCGAGCATCAGGCTGTCAATGCCGCCATTGCCGTGGCCCTCGTGCACGCCCTGGATGATCCCCGGATATCGGAGGACGTCATTCGCCAGGGACTGGCCCGTACCTACTGGCCCGGACGTCTGGAAATGCTCTCCCATCGCCCCGCCATCCTGCTGGACAGCGCCCATACGCGCGACAGCGCCACCCGCCTGCGCAACGCCCTTCGCCTCTTTCCCCACCAGAGGCTCATCCTCCTCTTCGGCGCTTCTGCGGACAAGGATATCGCCGGGATGCTGGCGATCTTGGGCGAAGACGCCGACGCCATCATTCTCACTCGCAGCTTTCATCCCCGGGCAGCGAACCCCAGCCGACTCTATGCCGCCGCCCGCGGCATCTTCCCCGAGAAAGCGCTGTACATCACTGGAGACGCCGCACCGGGCCTGGAACAGGCCCTCTCCCTGGCCGAAGAGGAGGACCTCATCTTGGCGAGCGGCTCCATCTTCGTCGTGGCCGCGGTTCGGGAAGCGTGGGCCCGTCTCCATCCCCAGGCCCTCCCTCCCGACGATTGGGCCTTCTTCGCCGAGCCCATCGACGGCCAGTTTACGCCGATGCTGTCCTGAAAAGAGCGTTGCGATGGTTTGCAAAAACGGCTCCACGCCGACGCTGGCCGAGGCGGCAACCGACGTGAAACGTCAAACGTGAAACGTCATGCCCTCACGCATCACGTTTCACTCGTCACGTCTTCGGCTTCCCGCGCCAATCTGGCTGGCAAGGGCTTCATTCCTTCAAAAACCAATCTCAAGCGAGCTCTACCCATTCCAATATGCCTTACGACCCAAACGACCCCTTTATGCGCCGTTTCAATGAGGATTTTCCTATCCTCAGCGCCACCATGCAAAATCCCGACATGCAAACGCCTCGCCCGGACCTGGACGAGGACGATCTGATTCAGGAATATCCTGTCATTCCCTCGCGCGATATCGTCATCTACCCGCGCATGGTCACCCCCATCTTCATCGGGCGGGACGTATCTCGCCGGGCGCTGGAAGCCGCCCAGGATGAGGACCTGCCCCTGCTGGTGGTGGCCCAGCGCGATCCGACGGTGGAGTCGCCCACGATGGACGATCTCTTCGTCATGGGCACGGAGATCACCATCGAACGGATGCTGCGCATGCCCGACGGCACGCAAAGCGCGTTCGCCCACGGCGAATACCGGGTGGAGATCATGGAGATCATCCACGAGCGTCCCTATCTGCGGGTGCTGGGCCGCCGCATCCCCGAGCGCGCCGCGCCTTTCGAGAACGAAGATGAGATGCTGCGACGGGCCGTGCTCGTCCTCTTCGAGAAAGTGACCTTCTTCAATCCCTCCATCCCCGAAGAAGTGCTCATCGCCGCCATGAACGCGGACGATCCCGGCTGGCTCTCCGATCTCATCATCTCCTCCCTGCCCATCCCCCTGGACCGGCGGCAGCAGATCCTGGAGACGCTGGATCCCATGGAGCGCTTGCGCAAGACCAGCATCTTCCTGGCCGAAGAGCTGGACGTGCTGGAGCTGGAGAACGAGATCCACGAGCAGGTGCAGCGCAAGATGGAGGATTCCCAGCGGGAATACTTCCTGCGAGAGCAGATGCGCGTGATCCAGGCGGAATTGGGCGAGGGCGATGAATTCAGCCGGGAGGTCGTGGAGCTGCGCGAGCGTATCCAGGCGTCGGCCATGCCCGAAGAGGTCAAGGCCAAGGCCAACAAGGAGCTGGGCCGCCTCAGCGCCATGCCGCCCATGGCTCCCGAAACGAATATCGTTCGCACCTATCTGGACTGGCTACTGGACCTGCCCTGGGGCGCGCCCGAGGACGAGGAGGCCATCGATATCGACCGGGCCGAGGAGGTGCTGGAAGCGTATCACTACGGCCTGAAGAAGGCCAAGGAGCGCATCCTGGAGCATATCGCCGTACGCAAACTGGCTGGCGACAATATGCGCACCCCCATCCTCTGCTTCGTGGGCCCGCCCGGCACGGGCAAGACCTCCATGGGCAAGTCCATCGCCGAGGCCCTGGGCCGCGAGTTCGTGCGCGTCTCCCTGGGCGGCGTGCGGGATGAAGCGGAGATCCGGGGGCATCGCCGCACCTACATTGGCGCGTTGCCGGGCCGCATCATCCAGACCATGCGCAACGCGGGCGTGGTCAATCCGGTGTTCATGCTGGACGAAGTGGACAAGATGGGGTACGACTTCCGCGGCGACCCGTCCTCCGCCCTGTTGGAAGTGCTGGACCCGGAACAGAACAACGCGTTCATGGACCATTATCTGGACGCGCCCTACGACCTCAGCCACGTCCTCTTCATCACCACGGCCAATAATCCCTATCAGATTCCCTCGCCCCTCCTGGATCGCATGGAGGTCATCGAATTTCCGGGCTACGCGGATTTCGAGAAGCATCTCATCGCCCGCAAATTCCTCATCCCCCGCCTGCTCAAGGAGCACGGCCTCACCGATCTGGGACTGCATATCTCCGACGCGGCCCTGGATGAGATCATCCGCCATTACACCTACGAGGCGGGCGTGCGCAATCTGGAGCGGGAGCTGGCCAAGATCTTCCGCAAGATCGCCCGCCGCGTCGCCGCGGGCAGGACCATCCGCAAGCGCATCACCCCGGCCATCGTCCACGATCTGTTGGGGCCGCCCCGGTACGCCAGCTTCAAGCTGGAGGAAGATGACCAGATCGGCGTGGCCACGGGCCTGGCCTGGACCGAAGGCGGCGGGGACGTGATGCAGGTGGAGGCGTTGATCATGCCCGGCAAAGGCGGCCTCATCCTCACCGGGCAATTGGGCGAGGTGATGCAGGAATCCGCACAGGCCGCACTCTCCTACGCCCGCAGTCATGCTGTGGCGTATGGCTTCGAGAACTTTGATTTCGACAAGTATGACATCCATCTCCATTTCCCCGAGGGAGCGATCCCTAAAGACGGCCCTTCCGCGGGCGTGACCATCGCCACCGCTCTCATTTCTGCCCTCACCCGACGCCCGGTGGATCACACCATCGGCATGACCGGGGAGATCACCCTGCGCGGGCGGGTGCTGGCCGTTGGGGGCTTAAAAGAAAAACTGCTCACCGCCCATCGCAACCGTCTCAAAACCGTCATTCTGCCCAAACGCAACGAAAAAGACCTGGCCGAAGTGCCCCGGCACGTGCGCCGGGCCTTGAATATCCAATTCGTCACCCACCTCGAACAGGTGTTGGCTCTGGCCTTGCTGGAAGCGGACGCCGCACCTCAATCTCCCGAACCAACCGCATCTGGCTAACGGACTCTCCCCATGTTCCGCACCATCCTGGCGATTCTGGGCATCATCTTCGCCGTCATCATCATCTATTTCGTCTTCTTTTATGACGGCCAAAAACGCATCCAGGCCACGCCCCTCAACATCAATCTGGAAGAGATTAAGCCGCCCGAGTGGAAAGCGTACGATAATGGTCTCGAGTTGATCAACATCGATCACGACGCCGAGCCTGAATGGCTTTTCCTCTACAAGGACGGGTATGGCACGAACCAGATCGGAGGCGTGATCTACGACGCCCAGAATCGTCCGCGCGACGACTTCAGCATCCCCATCGCCAGCCAGGTCCCCACTTACCTCGTTCCCTACAAGCTCCTGCCCGATTACCCCGCTTCCAAAAATCAGGGCTACCTGGGCGACAGCGCCGTCGACCGCAAGACCGCGGGGTCGCAGGTGGTGCTCACGCCCCTGCCCACCTCCGCACCGGACGCGACGCCCCAAGCCCCGGCCAAGGCTATGGCAGGAGACCGGCTACTGGTGCGGGGAAAGTTCAACAATCTGGTCGATCGGGTTTCCATCTTCTGGTGGGTGGGGCCGGAGTATGGGTATAGCGGGGCGCTGGCCTACACTCCAGGTTGGTTTAGCCTCGATGACAAAAATCCGAATGACTGGGGCCAATGGGATAACGATCCCGCAGGCATCACGACGTTGTGGGCCTGGGAGCCGCAAGTCGATCGGTCGAATATCTGCCGGGTGGCCCGGTGGCAGTTGGATCCGGGCGACAATCCTCCCAAGACCTGGCATTTTCAGGCCCTGTACGAAGAAAGTTTTCTCCGGTTCTGCACGAACGGCGTTCCCTCCGAACCCGCCTTCCCGGAAGGCCAGGTGCTGGCCTATCTGCTCGATGGGCGCAGCAGCCGCTGGAAGAAGGAAGCGGAGAGTCCGCCAAAGTATGCTAGAGTGAACGTTTTTGCCATTTCCGAGCCTGAGATCACGGACCAACCTTTCCAGCGCCCCATTGCGTCTGTGGATGTGGATTTCAAAGCTGCGGATGGTTTCCACAGCATGCGCTGGGTGCTGGAAATGATTCCACCCGCCACCGTGAGAGACCCTGTGCGCTGGCGCATCTTCCGGGCGGAGGATCGATGAGGTAACCTGACAGGTTCCCCACGGGCGGCTCCCACATCCATTCCAGGCCCGCAGCAAAGCGCCGGCGTGGCGGTTGCGATGTCTGCGTTAGAACCTGTCAGGTTGGCGCACTGGCGGGCCAAGCCATGACCAACACGTCCTCATCGACTGTCTCGTTCCCATGCCGACTATGTCCCCCAACGCCCTGTCTCCCGACAAGCTGCTCGAAACCATCCAGGCCGGGCCCGGCCCCAAGGCCATCCTGCTGGGCGCCCGCGCGTCCGTGCGCAAGATCGCCGAAGCCATGGCCGCGCTGGCCAACGCCCATGGCGGCCTGGTCATCCTGGGCGCGACCAACGCCCGCAAGATCGTAGGCGTCAGCGACGCGGACGTGGCCCGCGAACTCATGACCTCGGCCGCGCTCATCCCCTCCCCGCCCCTGATCCTGCCCCTGCCCGCCCTCGTCGAGGTGGAGGGCAAGACCCTGTGCGTCAGTCAGATTCCCGCCGGGCTGCCTCATGTGTACAGCGTGCGGGGGCAGTACCTGGTGCGGTCGGGCAGGGAAACGCGACCGCTTATGCCCCACGAACTGCGCACCCTGCTGCTCAACCGCAGCGAGGCCAGCTTCGAGGCCCAAACCCCCCGCGGGGCCACCCTCGAAGCCCTAGACCCGGACAAAATCGAAGCCTACCGCGAGCTGCTGAAGCTGCCCCCCGAGGAAGACACGCACGATCTGCTGCTCAGCCGGGGCTGCCTGGCCGAAACCGACAAGGGCCTGCGCCCCACCATCGCCGGGCTCCTCCTCTTCGGCAAAAATCCCCAACGCTGGCTGCGTTCCGCCGAGATCACGGGCGTGCGTTACGCCGGCCCCACCATGAGCGACGACTTCATCCGCGAAGACATCCGCGGCGTGCTGGCGGAGCAAATCCGCCAGGCCGAAGCTTTCGTCAACGCCAACATGCGGCGGGGGATGCGCATCCGCGGTCTGGAGCGAGAGGAAGCGCCCGAGTATCCCCTTTCGGTAGTGCGCGAAGCCATCGTCAACGCAGTCGCCCATCGGGATTACAGCATCCGCGGGGACAACATCCGCGTGCTCATGTTCAGCGACCGCATGGAGGTCTATTCGCCCGGACGGCTGCCCGGCCATGTCACCCTGGACAACATCGTCGAAGAGCGGTACAGCCGCAACGAGGCCATCGTGCAGGTGCTCTCGGAGATGGGCTTCATCGAGCGCCTGGGTTATGGCATTGACCGGATGATCCGGGTGTGCGAGGAAGAGGGGCTGCCCCCGCCCGATTTCACCGAAACCAGCGCCGGATTCAAGGTCACCATTCACAGCCAAGCCGCGTCCCTGTTGGGCGCGGGCCCGCCCATCAACCTCTACGCCCACCTGCAACTCAATCCCCGACAGGAAAAGGCCCTGGCCTTTTTGCAAAAGAACCGCCGCATCACCAACCGCGAATATCAAACCCTCTGCCCGGACGCCAGTCCTGAAACCCTGCGCCGCGATCTGGCTGACATGGTGGACAAGGGCCTGATCCTCAAGATCGGCCAGAAGCGGGCGACGTTTTACATTCTAAAGTAGATACCGAAGCTTTCGACGAGTCTTTCCATGCCATTTGGACGCGTGGGACCACGATCGCGAAACGTAATGCGTGATGCGTAAGGTCGCCACGGATTACGGAATACGCATTACGTCCGTTGCAGACTCGCCCAATGCAGGCTTCAAGTCCCTTTTACAAATCAACGCAACGCTATTTCGGAACAGGAGTCATCCATGAGCCTGATAGACACCCTCAACCAGGATTTGAAAACCGCCATGAAGACGGGCGATGAGCCCGCGAAGCGGGCTTTGCGCGGGGTCAAGGCCGCCATCACCCGCGCGGAGAAGGACAAGGGCAACCAGCCTCTCACCGACGAAGAGATCATCGCCGTCCTGCGCAAGCAGGCCAAACAACGCCAGGACAGCATCGACGCCTATCGCAAAGCGGGCCGTCAGGATTTGGTGCAGGAGGAAGAGGAGGAGCTGGCCGTCATCGAGAAATATCTGCCGCAGCTCATGAGCGAAGATGAAATCCGGACTGTCGCCCAACAGGTCATCGACGAGGTGGGCGCGACAAGCCCGCGTGATATGGGCAAAGTCATGGGCAAACTCATGCCTCAGCTCAAGGGCAAAGCCGATGGCCGTCTCGTCAACCAGGTCGTTCGCCAGCTCCTCAGCGGGTGAATTTTGCAGGTTGACTGAATACTGATCACTGGATGCACTGCAAAAAGATTTTTCAACACGGAGACACGGAGGACACAGAGAAAAATAAAGGGATTCACGGAGAAAATCCTCTCCAAACCTTATCTTTCTCCTTCTCCGTGCTCTCTGTGTCTCCGTGGTTAAGGTTTTTTCAGGACATCCATCACTGAACACGGATGACTCCCCCATGACCCTGCCTCCCACCGAATTCATCCCCGGCCCGCGGGAAAACTTTCTGCGACGGGTAGGCCGCGACCCGAGGCGCTGGCGCGCGCGGCTGCGCCTGGTCCTGTTCGCCATCGTGATGGGCGCGGTCATCTTCATCGTACAGACGGTGGATTTCCCCGGCGCGGGGAACGTGAAAGTGGAGGTGGGACAGCCCAGCCCCAAGACCGTGGTCTCGCCCATCTCCACCAGCTACACCAGCGAGGTGCTCACCAACGAGGCCCGAGAGCAGGCCCGGGAGAATGTACAACCCATCTACGACCTGCCCGACACCCGCGTGGCCCGTCGCCAGATCGCTCGGGCCCAGGACGTCATCGCCTTTATCACGCAGGTGCGCAATGACCCCTACGCCACGCGAGAAGAAAAGATCGTCTGGCTGCAAGCCATCCCCGAACTCCATTTGACCGAGGCTCAAGCCGCCAATATCCTGGATCTGAGCGATGAGGAGTGGCAGGAGGTGACCAAGGAGGCGCTGCGCATTCTGGGCATTATCATGCAGCAGGAGATTCGGGAGGGGGAGGAGCAGAAAGCCCGGAGGTCGGCGCCCTCGCTGATTTCCCTTCAACTTAACGAGGATCAGGCCGCGGCTGTGGAGGCTCTGGTCTCGGGCCTGATTGTGGCCAACACGTTTTACAACGAAGAGGCGACGCAGCAGGCGCAGGAGGAGGCCGCCCAGAAAGTGCCGCCGGTCCAGCGCAATATCGAGGCGGGCGAGGTGCTCATCCGGGAAGGAGAGATCGTGACCGACCTGGATATCGAAGCGTTGAAACATGCGGGCGTGTTGCAGCGCACCCGCACCTGGTACGATTTCCTGGCCGCGTTCATTTTCGCCATCATCCTGGATGGCCTCATTGTGGCATTCGTCAGCTTTCGCCGCCGCGATTTCTGGAAAGAAAACCTGCCGCCTCTGCTCCTGGGCTCCATCTTCAGCCTGTTCATTCTCGCCGCCAAACTGCTCATCCCCATGCACCCCTTGTTTGGCTTTCTGTTTCCCCTGGCCAGCATGGCGATGCTTGTGGGTTCGCTTATCGACCTCCCCATCGCCATTCTCATCACCGCCATCCATGTGATTCTGGTGGGACAGTTCGCCGCGGGCGGGGTGGAATTGCTGATCTACCTGTTCATTGGCTCCGTGGTGGGCGCGCTGGCCTTGGGAAAGGCGGAGCGGTTGCACAGCTTTGTGCGAGCGGGCCTGTGGGTGATCGTGACCAATCTGCTGGTGATGCTGGTCTTCCGGCTGCCCACCTTGTCCACCATCGACAATCAAACCCTCATCGAACTGGCTTTTTCGGGCGCGGTCAACGGCATCTTCGCCAGCAGCTTCACCCTGGTCATCTTCTATCTGCTGGGCCAGCTTTTTGGCGTCACCACCAGCCTGCAATTGCTGGAGATCTCCCGCCCCAACCATCCCCTGTTGCGCCAATTGCTATTGAAAGCGCCTGGAACGTATCATCACACCCTGATCGTCAGCAACATGGCCGAGGAAGCCGCGGTGGCCATTGGTGCGGATTCCTTGCTCACCCGCGTGGGCAGCTATTACCACGACATCGGCAAGATCATGCGCCCGTATTTCTTCATCGAGAACAACACCGATGGCGAGAACCCGCATGATCGCATCGATCCTTACACCAGCGCCCGCATCATCATCAGCCATGTGCCCGACGGCGTGGAACTGGCCGAGAAATATCGTCTGCCCCAATCCATCATCGACTTTATCCGTGAGCATCACGGCACGACTCGCGTGGAATACTTTTATCACAAAGCGGTGCAGATGGCCGACGATCCCAACGCGGTGGATGAGGCCGCATTCCGCTATCCCGGCCCCAAGCCTCACACCCGCGAGACGGCTATCCTCATGCTGGCCGATAGCTGCGAGGCCACGGTGCGGGCGATGCGACCTCAGTCGCGAGAGGAGATGCTGGAGATCATCCGCAGCGTCATCAACCGGCGGCTGATGTCGGGCCAACTCGACCATAGCCCGCTTACCCTGCGCGACCTCACCCTCATCTCCGAAGCCTTCGCCCGCGTTTTGCAGGGCATCCACCATCCCAGGGTGAAGTATCCGGGTGAGGAAACGAAGACCGCCCCACCCGCTGCATCCAAAGAACCCGTCGTTGTTACGCCCAAACCTGCTGGCTGAATCCCATCATGACCATCGAGATCGACGTGCTCGAACCCTATCAGGAACTTGTGGACGCAGCCCGGCTGGAAGAAGTCGCCCGCCGGACCCTGGAGGCGGAACGCGCCCAGGGTGACATCACCATCCTCATCACCGATGACGAGACGGTGGCGGAGCTCAACCAGCGTTATCTGGGCAAAGAGGGCCCCACCGACGTGCTCAGCTTCCCAGCCAATGGCCCCAACGCGTCCGACGGCTTTGTGCTTCCGCCCGGCGAGGCCGCCTACCTGGGTGATATCCTCATCGCTCTTCCCTACACCCAACGCCAGGCCGAACGGCTGGGCCGCCCCCTGGCGGATGAGTTAGCGCTGTTGGTGGTGCACGGCGTTCTCCATCTGCTGGGCTATGATCACGCCACGCCCGAGGAGAAAGCGGCCATGTGGGCGCGGCAGAACGCGATCCTGGCGGCGTTAGGGATGCCGCCCCTGGAGGCGTAAGGATGAAGCGGGAGGTCGCGCGGCTGCGACGGTCGTTTGGCTACGCCTGGGCGGGCGTTCGTTTGTTGTTCGGGCAAGAGCGCAACGCCCAGATTCATCTGGCCCTGGCCGTCGTGGCGGTTCTCCTGGCCTGGTGGTTGGATTTCTCCACGACGGAATGGGCGCTGCTTGCCCTGACCATCGGCGTCGTGATTATCGCCGAAGCCATGAACACCGCCATCGAGACCCTGACTGACCTCATCAGCCCCGACTATCATCCTCGGGCCAAGGCGGTCAAGGATCTGGCTGCGGGCGGCGTGTTGTTGGCCGCGATCATGGCCGTCATCGTCGCTCTCTTCCTTTTTCTGCCCAAGTTACTTTGAAGATAGCTTTGCGCTCGTCTACAAAAATCAACCCAAAGCCAGTGTTGGGCGAGTCTGCAATTGGCGTGATGCGTAATCCGTAATCCGTGAGGTCGTTACGCATCACGCATCACGCATTACGGGATTAGCTTCCCGCGCCAACGTTGGCCGTGAGGCGTTTTCGTCCGAATCAGCATGCTGTCGTTCGCGTCGCTTGCTCTTCACCTTATGACCGATTTTCCCGGAGTTGACACGCCCCCTCTGCCGGATGAGGACGCCATCGGCGTTGAGACCTTGCGGCGGATGGCTTCGGTCAGGCATTATAATCAGTGGATTTACGAGGAACTGGCTCCTTTCGCAGGGCAGCGGCTGTTGGAGGTGGGCTGCGGCATCGGGAATATGACGGGCTATTTTCTGGACAGGGAGCTGCTAGTGGGCATCGACCGGCTGCCCGCCAGCGTGGAATACACCCGCCAGCGGTTCAAGGACCACGCCAACGTCGAGATATTCCAGGGCGATATCGTCGATCCGGACATCCTTCCGCGTCTGAAGCCCTATCGGTTTGATACGGCCATCTGCATCAATGTGCTGGAGCATATCCGGGAGGATGGGCGGGCGTTGCGGCATATCTGGCAGACGCTGAAGCCGGACGGACGGCTGCTGTTGCTCGTGCCCGCGGGGAAATACATGTATGGAACGTTGGACCAGGCGTTGGGCCACTTTCGCCGTTACGAGCGGGCGGAGTTGGGGGAACGCGTCCGCGAAGCGGGTTTTCATCTCATCCAGCTTCGCTATATGAACCTGGCAGGCATTCCCGGCTGGTATCTGAACAGCCGCATCCTCAAACGCCACCTGCTTCCCCAGAGCCAGCTCAGATGGTTCGATCGCCTGGCTCCCTTCTTCATCCGCACCGAGCGATTCCTCCGCCGCGGGTGGGATATCCCCGCGGGCCAGTCGCTCATTTGCATCGCCGAAAAAACGTGACATAAAAAAGCCCCAGAAGCGGGAAGCTTCCAGGGCCTGGGAAAGGCGTAGTGAAAGGCGGATTCAGGCTTCTTCGGTCTCGACCGCCGCTGCTTCCTCTTCGGTCTCCTCCGCGCCGACGCCCTGTTGCAGCGCTGCCGCCTCCAGCTCCTCTTCCGAAAGCTGGTCCTTCTCCAATTCGCCCTCAGGTTCGACCACGACCTTGAACGCGGCGTCCACGCCCTGGGTCAGGTGGATGACGACCTCGTGTTCGCCCAGCTCGCGCAGGGGGTGATCCAGGCGGATGCGGCGGCGATCCACCTCGGTTCCCAGCTCCTCGGCCAGGGCCTCGGCGATGGCCGAGGAGGTGATGGAGCCATACAGCCGCCCGCTCTCGCCCGCCTTGGCCTTGAAGTTCAGGGTGACCTGGCTGATGCGGTCGGCCAGGTCCTGGGCGGTCTTGAGTTCACGCAGACGGCGGCGTTCAGCAGCCTGTTTGATCTGCGCAGATTGTTTGCGCAGGCCCGGGGTGGCGGGCATGGCCAGGCCGCGAGGGATCAGATAGTTGCGGGCAAAACCAGGTTTGACATTGACGATATCGCCAGCCGAACCCAGATTCTCGACATCTTGTTTCAGCAAAATTTCCATTTGAAGCGTGCTCCTTCTGTATCATTTCCGATTGATCGCCCGCATTCGGGCGTTGATGATTGACTTGCATAGAAGACCGGCCCCGAATGAAGGCCGGTTTCGTAGCGTGACCGTGTAAGGCCAACATCAAATTTTACATCAATTCCCGTGGATTCCCCAAATCTACATCAATTCCAATAAGCAGCGGTTTTCCCTAATCAAAACCCGCTTCCAGTTGGAAAGGGCGCGAGGCCCGTGCTATACTTGCACTTTGTAACGTCCTTAACTTTGCATACACTGAAGGATATCCCAACGAGGTTTCCGTATATGTTGAAACGTATCGCTATCGCCGCGCTTCTGCTAGCGTTGGTCCTCATTGTTGTTGGATGCAGTGCGGCGCGGCAGCCAACCGAGGTTGCACAGAAACCCACGCCGACCCTGCACCCCACCTTCACGCCCACAGCCACGAAGGATATCGGCGTGCCGGCGCCCACCTTACCGCCCATGCCCACAGGACAGGCTCCGGTCGAACAACCAACGATGCCGCCGCCACCGCCTCCGGAAGCCACGCAACCGCCGCCTCAGGAACCCCCCACCCCCACTCCAACGCCCGAACCCCCGACCCCCACGCCCACGCCGGCGCCACCTCAAGTCGTGGTCACTGCGGACGTGGTCAATCTGCGCGCGGGACCGGGTACGAATTACCCGCGAGTGGGACAGGCCAGGCAAGGACAGGTCTTCAATATCCTTGGTAAAAACCCGAAAGGAAGCTGGTTCCAGATTTCCGTGAACGGCAAAACCGCCTGGATCATCAATGACGCCCGGTGGACGAAGCCGCAAGGGGATATGAACGCCGTGGCCGTAGCCGAGAATATCCCCACGCCCCCGCCCACGCCCAAACCGCGTCCCACGGCCACACCC
>JALXCB010000183.1 GCA_026991225.1 Anaerolineae bacterium
CCCCCGCCACCGCCTCCGCCCGAGAAGCCGCCCCCGCTTCCGCCGCCCGAAACCGTCGTCGACAACGTGGAGGACGCGGTCGCCAGCATAGTGGCCAGCCCTGCGCTCATGCTGGCCAGGCCCCCGCTGAGGTTGGGCGACCCCGCGGCCGGACCTGGGGCTCCATTTCCCAGGCCGCGCGCCCCCGATCCCGCGTTCGATTCGGGGATGAGATACCAGTCGGGCAGCCATGCGGCGCTTCCCGTTTTCTCCATCGCCTCCAGGAAGGATTTTTCCACCCCGAAGGCGACGGCATAAGGAAGATATCGATTCATGTGTTTGGCCGCGGGCGGAGCCTCCTCCAGAAGCTTGATCTCCGCCAGATAGCGACGGAAGGCCCGCCAGCGCGCGGCCTCCTCCCGTCCCTTGGGCGTGCGCACAACCATAAATCGGGCGGTGGCGTAAAAGAGAATGCCCGTCAGCATCAGCGAGCCGATGGGCCATAACCCCAGGTTTTGGCTCAATCCCCGCCGGGGAAGCACATCGAAAAGCATCATGGAAAAGACCAATGCTGCGGCCGCCCACATCAGATTCCCGATCCAGTTGAAATGACGAATGGTCTGTGAAGGCGGTTTGGAGAAGAGACCTAGCTCCACCAAGGCCTCTTCCTGGGCCTCCATCATCCGTTTCCAATGCTTGGGAAAGCTCTTTTGCACATCGCCCAGGGTGCGGGTTTGGGAACGGCCCATGAAAGTGCGCAGGGCGAGATGCTCGAAGCGCGGGAGCCAGGTGGGGAAGGGAATGAGCAGGTGAAAGCGATAGTTTTGGGGGACGCCCCGACGTTTGGGCATCTCCTCGATTTCCAACATGCCCCTGCCTGCCAGGTCGAGGATAGTGGCCAACACGTGGCGGGGCTTGGCGACCCCATCCAACAACTGCCCCGCCAGCGCCGGCGGCAAGCCCGAGGGCGGTTCAGGGAGATAGGCGATGGGCTCCACGCCCGCATCCCGTCCTCGCACATACCAGAGCAGGAAAAGGCCCAACATGCTCAGCAGGAAGAAGCCGATGCTGCCGAAGATGATGACCAGGGCGATGATGGGGTTCCAGCGGGCGCGACGCTCGGCCTCGGCTGCGGCGGCGTCGGCCGCGGCCTGCCATGGCGCGGGCGTGACGGGGATGACGCCGTGGGGCCACTGCACCCGCACCTCGAAGGAGGTTCTCGCGGGCACAGGTTCGGTCGCCCGGAACTGCACCGTACGTTCGTCCAGCAGGGTCATCTCCGCGGGGACGAAGTAGGCGTCGTAAACGGTGACGGCCGCGGGCGCGGTCACCGTGACGGTGGAAGAAGTCACGGGCCCATCCCGGTCGGGGAACACCGCCTTCCACCAAAGCTGATCCCCGCCCGCATAAGCCCGCAGACCGCCGTGGACGCGGTAGCGCAGGTGAAAGGTTCGGGTGACGTTGGAGATGGGCGGAAAATGCCAGGTGACGGTGTATTGGCCGGCCCATTTATCCACGTCAAACCAACGCGCCTCGTCTTTCGCCCCTTCCACGTACAAACCCATCTCATCCCAAATCTGAAACTTATCGATGACGTCCACATAATCGGCGGGAATGTTGCGATAGCCGTAGGTGAAATCCTCGCCCGTGAACGTCACCTGGATGGTCTCTTCCACGGTGAAGGTTCCGTCGTCGTGCACCTGGATGGCGACGTCGATTCGGTTCCATTCCACGCGTTTTTCCTGGGCGCGGGTGATGTTGTTCAGGCCCAGCAGCAGGGCCAGGGCGATGAGAATAGCGGCGATGCGATGAGACATGATACTGTGGAGGTGGGCGTTCTGGTCATGGAGACCTTGAAGGTCTGGCAGACCTTCGAGGTCTTGCGGGTGCGCGCCGGGGACTTTTGGGGATGGCATGTGGGACCGTGAATGGAAAACGCCCGAGCCATGTTCTGGCCCGGGCATCATCGATGTCGAGAGAGATGCGCGTCGCGGCTTCTCAGACTTCGGAGGCTGATTGACTGACAAAACGCGTTTTGGTCTGCTGTGGTCGCCTATGCTGTCGACTGAAGTCGTCCCATTCCAGGCCTGCGGCCAGTGGACGGCCTCCGCCGTCCATGTTCATGATGGAAATCAGGTCGACGAAGGTGGACTACAGGCGCGAAGCGCCTAAAGAGCCCGAGTTTACTCGGTGAATACGGTCGGAAAGGAAAGACTCAAGATTTGTCAGTCAACCAGCTTCGGAGGTCTGCGAGACCTCCGAAGTCTCCACGCCGCATTAGCCCACCGCGTCCTCGCCGCCATCCACGAAAATGATACTGCCCGAAATCCACGACACTTCGGGCGTGGCCAGGGCGGCGATGGTGTTCGCCACATCCTCGGGCGTGGTCATGCGCCCGCCCGGATTACGGCGGATGCTGGCCTCGATGATCTGCTCGTGGCCCGGAATCTGTCGCAGCGCGGGGGTGTCAGTCACACCGGCCTGGATGCAGTTCACCAGGATGCCATCCTTGCCCAGCTCCATGGCCAGTTGTCGGGTGTGCGATTCCAGCGCGGCCTTGGCCGCGGACACCGCGCCATAACCGGGCACCACCCGGTGCGATCCCTCCGACGTCATGGAGAAAATCCGGCTGCCCCGACCCAGCATCCCCTCTCGGTAGAGGGCCTGTGTCCAGTAGACCAGGGAATGCGCCATGACCTCCAGGGTCATGTTCATGGACGCCGGATCGATGGCATCCTCGGGTTTTTCGGCGATGAAGGGCTTGAGCGTGCCAAACGCCAGGGAGTGCATCATCAGCCAGATATATGGCTCGCCCGACGCCTCCAGCTCCGCTTTCATCTTCTTGATGGCCCGGGCCCGCTTGCGCTCATTGGTGGCGTTCATGTTGAAATACACCGCCTTGACGCCCTTGGCTTCGATGTCACTGATAAGCGCCCGCACTTTGGGCATGGTCTGTTTCATGTCCAGATGCACGCCGAAGATATTCATGCCTTTCGAAGCAAGCTTCAGGGCCGTGGCCGCGCCAAACCCGCTGGAAGCGCCCAGAATCAGCGCCCATTTGCCTTTCAGGGGGGATTCGCAATCGCTCATATTGAAATATATCCTCCGTGGAATGAATGGAATGAATCAGCAGCCTATTCTAAGGCTAAAACCCATCCTTGCCAAAAACGTCGCGTCGAGCGATCCATGGCTTTGAAAATAAGGGAGGTAAACCGGGAAACCGATAGACCAGTAAACCGGGTGGAGGAGTGAATCGGCCCAGTCTCCCCGCTGTGGTCTACCGACCTACCGGATTCCGTTTTCTGCCGCCTCCGGCGTCTATTCCCATATCCCCGTCGAAATAGGGCGGGACTCCATCATCCCTCCTATGGTTTCGACATAGCTCACGCCCCTTCGAAACGCCTCGCATAAGGCTTTATCTTTGCAGCTTTTTTGCAGGATCGTCGCCACGCTTTCGGGAGAAATCCATCCTGTCAAAGAAACAAGAGCGCCCAGCAAAATGACCGACGCCCGCACGGGGTCTTTTTCCCCGCCATCGGGCTCGGTGGGCGCCATCACTACATCGACATCATGCCGCCGCGGCGGGCGGCGCACCTGGGACGCATTCATAATCAGCAATCCACCCGGCTTGACGCTGTATTCCAGCATCTCCGCCGCTTCCCGGCTGGCAAGGACGATGACATCAGGAGGACTGTGAGGCGTTGGAGCCAGGGGGGCGTCGCTGATGACCATCAGACATTGCAGCACCTGGCCTTGCGAGCTGGAAGAAATACAAACCGCGCGCCATCCCTCCTCCATCGCAGCCTCGAGGAACACCTGGCTCACATAGAGGATGCCTTGATCCGGGGCTCCTGCAAAAAGAACGTACGCTTCCATGGTTTCTCTTGCCATCATTGTTGCATAGAAGCCCCGGCGTTGGTATGATCTTGCGCAGGTTTGGGAAACAGACGTTCATCGCTGTTTCATCTGCATCAGCCTCACAAACCCGCTGCTGAGCCTCCGCTCCTCACATGCGTCTTCCCGCCTAAACGGTACTGACTTATGACCACCCTGTTGATTCGTCACGCCGATCTCCTCGTCACCATGGACGACCAACGCCGCCAGATTCCCGATGGCGGCCTCTACGCCGAAAATGGCGTCATCATGCAGGTGGGGCCCACCTCCGAACTGCCCGACGCCGCGGATACGATCATCGACGCCCGCGGGCGCATCGTCATCCCCGGCCTGGTGAACACCCACCATCATTTTTACCAGACTCTGACCCGGGCCGTGCCCGCGGCCCAGGACGCCAACCTGTTCAACTGGCTGGTGACGCACTATCCCATCTGGGCGGGCCTCACGCCCGAAGCGGTCTATGTCTCCGCAAAAGTGGCCATGGCCGAACTCATGGCCTCGGGCTGCACCACCTCCTCCGACCATCTCTACATTCTGCCCAACGGTAGCCGCATCGACGACGAGATCCAGGCTGCGGTGGAGATGGGCATGCGCTTCCACGCGGCCCGCGGCTCCATGAGCCTGGGCGAGTCCGACGGCGGGCTTCCCCCCGACAGCGTGGTCGAGGACGAAGACTTCATCTTGCAGGACACGCGGCGGGTCATCGAGACCTATCACCAGCCCGAACGCTTTGGCATGATTCGCGTCGTCGTCGCTCCTTGCTCCCCCTTCTCGGTCACGCCCGACCTGATGCGGGAAAGCGCGGCCCTGGCCCGCAGCTACGGCGTCCATCTGCACACGCACCTGGCCGAGACGCTGGACGAGGAGCAATTCTGCCTGGAACAGTTCGGGCGTCGCCCGGCCGAGTACGCGGAGGATTTGGGCTGGATGGGCGAGGACGTGTGGCACGCCCACGCCGTCCACATCAACGACCAGGAAATCCAGCTCTTCGCTGAGACGGGCACGGGCGTGGCCCATTGCCCCAGCTCCAACATGCGCCTGGCCAGCGGCATCGCGCCCGTTCGGGCCTATCTGGACGCGGGGGTGAATGTGGGGCTGGGTGTGGATGGCAGCGCCAGCAACGATGGTAGCAATCTGCTGGCCGAGGCCCGCATGGCCATGCTCTTGCAGCGCGTCCTGGGCGCGCCCGACGCGCTTTCGGCCGAGGAGGCGCTGTGGCTGGCCACCCGCGGCGGGGCCCGCAATCTGGGCCGGGACGATATCGGCTATCTGGCTCCGGGCATGGCCGCGGACGTGGTCGCGTTTCGGCTCGACCGGCTGGATTACGCGGGCGGCCTGCATGATCCTATGGCCGCCCTCGCCTTCTGCAACCCCACGCCCGCCGATTTCGTCGTCATCAACGGGCGTCCTCGCATCCTCGACGGCCAGTTCGTCGATTTGAAACTTCCGCCTCTGATCCTGCGTCACAACGACATCGCCCGCGCCCTGGTCAACGGCGAATTGTAAACGATCCCCAACTGATCCCTGATTACTGAACACTGATAACTGATAACTCCCTCCAATGCCACGACTCCCCCGATTCCCAATCCAAATCCTAATCCTAATCCTAACCTCCATCCTCCTCGCCGCCTGCGGGGTTCCGGCCCTGGATGGACCCACGGCCACGCTCGCGCCCACGCCCATCACCACGCCCTTCGCGGGCATTCGCGAAGACCCCCAGCGCCTCACCCTTATCCAAACCGACCTGCCCGCGGGCTTCCGCAAGGTGGACAACACCTCCCTTCATTCCGGGCATAACGCTGTCCTGTTCATGAATCCTGAAGCGGTGAAGGCGGGATCGGGCCAGGATGTGTTGGGCGTGGTGGATGAGATCACCATCTACGAGGATGACGCGGACGCCCGGGACGCGTTCGAGAACGATCTGCGGACGACGGAGGCTGATATCGCCAACGATGTGGCCGGGGCGGAGAACGTGGATGGGGATAGCATTCGAGTGGCCGCGTACGAGCCTGCGCTGGATGGCGCGGATTTGCAACGCGCATTCAAGGTCAGCTATCAGCTTGGCGACCAGAAAATCTACGAATATCGCTATCAATTCATGGTCAGCAATGCGATTGCGAACGTGATTGTGACCACCCGGGCGCAGGCGAATGGCGGGGAATCGGAGGACGCCCGGGCCCAGGCCGACGCCATCGCCCAGGCGCAGGTGGATAAACTCAACGATTACCGCGCAGCACCGCAATAGATGCCGCCACGACGCTGAACCCGGGGGCTCGCTATGGAAACCATCCTCGTCCCACTCTCCCGGCCCGATCAGGCGGCCATCCTGTCCACCTTCATCCTGCCTGTGGCCCGCGGTGAGCGCGCCCGCGTGATCCTGCTGCATATCCATCCCCCGCGTTTCGGCGGCGAAAATGAGCACAACGGCGGGGATGCGGAATCCGAGAATGCGGCCGCCTGGCTGGATGAAGCCGCCCGGCTCTTCGAAGACGTGGATGTGCGGGTGCAGGTGGTGCAACGGATGGCGAATTCGGTGGCCGGGGGCATTCGCGACGCAGTGGCCGAATTCAAGCCCGATCTGCTGGCGCTGAGCTGGCGGCGGCCCGGGCCCGATGAGGAGGATGAAGACGTCACCCTGGGCGATCTCCTGCTGGACGTGCCCTGCGATCTCGTGGTCTGGCGGGGGAATTATGCGGCGCCGCCTCCCCATCGGGTGCTCATTCCCAGCGCCGGCGGCCCCAACGTCACCCTGGGCTTCCGCTTCGCGGAAGATTTCCATCGGGCGTATGGCAGCCGGGTGGTGCTGTTGACGGTTTTGTCCAAAGATGCGGACGAGGCCGCAGTGCAAGCGGCCCGATCGGCCCTGGAAGCCCGCGCCCACACCCTCCTGGCCGAGACGAGCATCCCGCCCGACGCCGTCGCCTATGAAGTGGTGCGGGCCGCGTCGCCCGAGGCGGGCATCCTGCAAATGGCCACGCCCGAACACGCGGACGTGGTCATCATCGGCGCGTCCCGCGAGGGCGTGATCCATCGCATCCGCTTCGGCGAGATTCCGGAAAAGGTCGCGGCCCGGGCCCGCATCCCCGTCCTCGTGGTCAAACGCCCGTTGCCCCGGCGCACGACCCTGTTTCGCAAGGCGTGGGACGCCATCGCCGCCATCACGCCCAACCTGACCGAGGCCGAGAAGATTGAAGTCTACCGCGAGGGGCGGCGCAACGCCCGCACGACGCGCGACTTCATCACCATGATCGCGCTCTCCACCGTCATCGCCACCCTGGGCCTCATGCTCAACGCGCCCGCGGTCATCATCGGGGCCATGCTCATCGCCCCCCTCATGGGCGCCATCATCGCCATGGGGCTGGGCGTGGTGCAGGGGGATGCGCGGCTGATGAAGCTGGGGATGCAGACGACGGCCTGGGGCGTGCTCGTCACCCTGGCGGTCAGCTTCGGCATGGAGCTGATGCTGCCGTTCAATGACCTCACGTCGGAGATCCTGGCCCGATCCTCGCCCAATCTGCTGGATCTGGGCGTGGCGCTGGCCGCAGGCGCGGCGGGCGCGTACGCCCTGGCCCGCAAGAACGTCTCCTCCTCCCTGCCCGGCGTCGCCATCGCCGTGGCCTTGATCCCTCCTCTGGCGGCCACGGGCATGGCGTTGGCGTTGGGGGCCTGGAGCATCGCCCTGGGCGCGGGGCTGCTCTTCCTCACCAACCTGGTGGGCATTGTGGCCATGAGCAGTTGGGTTTTCCTGACGATGGGATTTCAGCCGCAGTACGGGCGCAGGGAGCGAATGCGCCTTTTCTCTCGTAGCGCCCGCGGCATCCTGGTCATGATCCTGCTGATTAGCATCCCTTTGGCCGTGGTCACCGTCCAGCAGCTCGATCAGCAAAGAATGCAAGAGGCCATCAAGCAATCATTGCACGCGGAGATGGGCGTCCTGCCCGACGTCGCCCTGCGGGACTGGTCCTATAAGGTTGTCGATGGAACCGTACAACTGGAGCTGGAGGTGGAGAGCGAAGAGCCCCTTTCTCATAACGACGTGGGGACGTTGCAGGAGAAACTGGCGGATCGCCTGGGCCAGCCTGTGGAGATCACCCTGAAGATCATCCCCGTCATCCGCCTGCAACCCGTCTACCCTGAGGTTGATCAAAAGTAGGTTGGGTTTTTGTAAAATCACCAGTTTTTGGGGTATACTTGGCGATTGGGCGGACACCGCCCTTTTTTCACGTCTTTCATCCATCCCACACGCCCTGCACGGCCCCGAAGCCTGTGCCCAAACGGGTGCTTCGGCGGTTCAGGGCGGAGGCCAACAACAAATCAAGGAGTCACCAACATGGCATTAGTCACCCTCAAAGAACTTTTGGAGGCGGGCGTCCATTTCGGGCACCGCACCAAGCGCTGGAACCCCAAGATGCGCAAGTATATCTTCACCGAGCGCAACGGGGTTCACATCATCGACCTGCAACAAACCGTTTCCCAGCTGCAGAAAGCCTACAATTACATGCGCGATCTGGCGCAAAACGACGGGGTTGTGCTCTTCGTAGGCACCAAGCGGCAGGCTGCTCCCATCATCGTGCAAGAAGCCAACCGGGCGGAGATGCCCTATGTGGACAAGCGCTGGCTGGGCGGCACCCTGACCAACTTCAAAACCATCCGCTCCCGCGTGGATTATCTCATCGAGCTGGAGCAACGCCGGGACCGGGGCGAGTTCAACCGTCTACCCAAGAAAGAGGCCCTGAAGCTGAACGAGGAGATCGAGCGCCTGGAGCGCCGCGTGGGCGGTTTGCGCCGCTTGCAGCGTCTGCCCGACGCCCTCTTCATCGTGGACACCCGCCGCGAGGAACTGGCCGTGAAAGAGGCCAACAAGCTGAACATCCCCATCGTGGCCCTGGTGGACACCAACTGCGATCCCGACCCCATCGACCTGCCCATCCCCTCCAACGACGACGCCATCCGCGCCATCAAGCTGATGGTGGGCAAGATGGCCGACGCCATCATCGAGGGCAAGCAATTGCGCGAGACCCTGGAAGCGGAAGAGGAAGAGGAGCGCATCGCTGCGGGCGAAGTTCCCGCCGCTACCTGGACCCCGCCCGAGGAGCGTCCCGAGGACGAATTGCTTGGGCCCTCCACCCTGGCCAAGCTGGAAGCGGGCATTGGCTCCGACGAAGAGGAATCGGAAGCGTCCAAGGCTGCGGAAGAGAAAGGCGAGGCCGAAAAGGCCGCCAAGGGCGAGGACGCCGAAGCAAGCGCCGAGGGCGCTGAGGCGAAGGAAGCCGTCGAGACCAAAGAAAGTAAGGACTGAGGAAGCAACCGGCCTCCGAGACCGTTCTCTGATGCGCTCCTTCCGGACTGCTTCAATGGCTCGGAGGTCTTTTTACGCCCTCGCACATTGAACCCATCTTAAATCAAATCACCCTATCGTCAAATCAGGAGATAGATAAACATGGAAATCACCACCCAAATGGTCAAGGAACTGCGTCAGGCTACGGGCGCTGGCGTTTTGGATTGCCGCAAGGCCCTGGAGGCCGCCAACGGCGACTTCGACAAGGCTGTGACATTGTTGCGCGAGAAAGGTTTGGCCGCGGCCGCGAAGAAGGCCAGCCGCGAGGCCAAAGAGGGCCTCATCGGCTACTACGTGCATCCCGGTGCCAAAATGGCCGCCATCGTCGAGGTCAACTGCGAGACCGACTTCGTGGCCCGCACGCCCGAATTCCAGCAGTTCGCCAAGGATATGGCCATGCAGGTCGTGGCCGCGCGCCCGCGCTGGCTGACGCCCGAGGACGTGCCCGCCGAGGTCATCGAGGCGGAGAAAGACATTTACCGCAAGCAACTGGCCGAGGAAGGCAAGCCCGAGCACATCATGGATCGCATCATCGAGGGCAAACTCAAGAAGTTCTACGAGGAAAACTGCCTCATGGAGCAGGGCTTCATCAAAAACCCCGACGTCAAGATCAAGGACCTGGTTACGGAACAGGTCGCCCGGTTGGGCGAGAATATCCGAATCCGCCGCTTCGCACGCTTCGAAGTCGGGGCCGAAGAGTAAAAACAAGGAGCCTGGGAATCATCGATTTCCAGGCTTTTTTGTAGAGGCTGTTATGCACTTTGGCTTCGTCAAAGCTCAGAATCATCGCGTTGGGAGTTGGAACTCGCCGCTGATAACCCGGATGCAACGGATTTTCGCGGATTTTTCAAAAGGACGCCATCCTTTTTCAGTGAAAAATCCGCGCTGATCTGTCGCATCAGCGTCATCCGCGGCGAATTGAGCCGCACGCGATGTGACATGCCGCGCAAACGACGGAAAGTTCATAACAGACTCTAGTACTCAGTCAAGTGTTGAATGATGGATAAAGTCGTTTCAGCTTGATGCGAGCATCTGCCGTGGTAAATTGCCAATCGACAGTGGCGCCAGAGTCATTCCGGTCTTTCTCCCAGGCCTGGACTT
>JALXCB010000184.1 GCA_026991225.1 Anaerolineae bacterium
GTGTGGGGGTGGACGTGGGGGTGGGCGTGGGCGGCGGCCAATCCTGCAACACGACGGGCAGATAGAGCATGCACCGATAGCCAAACTGCTGGTGGGTCGTCTGGGCGTAAATCACGTCATCCGTCTGAGGATTCGCGGTGGTGGCGCCACAGCCATTGGCCAGAGCCAGGGTGGTGGTGTAAGTCCCCACCGGCAGATTCTCCCACAAAACGTCGCCGTTGGGATCGGTGACGCCCACGCCCGTTTCGCCATATGCGTTGAGGTAATTCAAGCTGAAGCCAGGCTGATCGGGCTCGCCGGGCCCCTGCACGCCATCGCCATTGATATCCCAGAACACGTGCGGGGAGAGCGCGCCCAGGCGACGATTGGCGAAGGTGACCGTGCGGGTCATGGCGTATTCCAGCGTCGTTCGCACGATCTGATCGGACCCGGCTGCGGAATGTGGCGGCAATTCCTCAGTCACGGTGTAAACTCCTATCGGGCGGAGGAGGAACGCGCATTCGCCATTTGCGTCGGTGATGCAGGCGTCCACATCACCGAATTCATTGGTGACCGTAATGGTGACGCCGGGCCAGAGGGGCTCGCCTGCATCCCGCACGCCATTGCCATTGATATCCTCGAATTTGATGACTTCGAGATCGCCCAGGCGGCGATTGGGAATGATGACCTCGCCCATGCCGCTGGGAGGCACGGTGGTGGTGAAGGTCGTGCCAGCGACGCCTTCGGAGTAGGGAGGCAGGGTCTCGGTGACGGTGTAGACGCCCCGCGGGAGATCGAGGAGGAGGCATTCGCCGTTGGCATCCGTGGTGCAGGTGTAGACGTCGCCATAGGCGTTGGTGATGGTCATAGGCACGCCGGACCAGGCAGGCTCGCCCGCATCCCGCGCGCCGCTGCCATTGACGTCCTCGAATTTGATGATCTTCAGGAAGCCCAGTCTGCGGTTGGGGAAGGTGACCGTGACGGTGGCGGCAGGCTGGACTGTGGCGGTGTACGTATCGCTGCTGGTGGGGGTGCTGTTGGGTGGGAGAATCTCGGTGACGGTGTAGCGCCCTTCGGGCACAAGCTCGAAGAGGCATTCGCCATTTTGGTCCGTGGTGCAGCTATCCGTGTCGCCGTACTCGTTCTCGTAGACGACGTTCACGCCCGACCAGAAACCCTCGCCAGGGTCCTGAACGCCGTTGCCGTTGATATCCTCGAACTTGACGACAGCCAGATTGCCCAGCCCCTGATTGCCAAAGATGACCGTACTGGTCACGTTGGACGTCACCACCACAGTTTGCACGCCCGGCGTCGTGAGGCGATAGTTGGCTGGCTCTGTCTCCGTAATCGTCCAGGTTCCCACGCAAAGATCGGGCCATTGCACCGCGCCGTCGTCGTCCGAAGCGCCGGTGCGCGTCATGCCGCAGGGCGCACTGGCGTCGAAGCGCACGCCTCTGAGTGGGCCTTCGCCCGGATCGCGCACGCCGTTGCCGTTGCGATCGTGGAACTTGAGCACTTCGATGCCGCCGGGAATGAGCGCATTCCCGAACAGCACCGTAGTCGTCGTATCTTCGGACACGGTGACCGCGCGCTCGTGGGGCGTCGTGGGAATCCTGCCATCCGGAACGACCTCGATCACCGTGTAATCGCTGGCCGCTCCCAACTGCGGATACACGATTTCCCCGGCGCTGTTGGTCTGAGTCAGCAGAAGGGTGTCGGTGAAAGGAGGGGGAAATCGCAGCCGGAAGATGACGCCGGGCACAGTTGGTTCGCCCGGATCGCGCACGCCATTCAAGTTGAGATCATCGTATTTGACGATTCGCAACGCCCCAGTCTTGTCGCTGACGAAAAAGGTCACATAAGCGCCGATAGCTTCCCCCGAACCGGACGTGTAATCCACTTTGGCGATATATTTTTCAAAGGGGACATGGGGAGGAACGGTGTAAGTAACCGGCAGCGTGTAAACATAGGTGTAGGGCCCGAACAATCCCGGCTGGGAGGCGTACGTCTCCTGAACGATGACATCATTGTCCTGGTTGATGATGGTGAACACCGTCTCCATGGGCGGTTGCTGGGTGTCGGGGGTAATCACCCAGGTGATATACTCCTGTTCTCCAGGTCGGATAGCCACCGAAGGGCCCGGAATCACCGACATATTTATGACAGAGTTCGGTCTGGCCAGGCTTACATAGCCAATCCCGAGCAAAATCGCCATCATCCCAAATGTCAGCAACATGCGCCCAAGGGTTCGAAAGCGGAAAGACCTGTTTGAATTTGGGGGAAGCATCGGACAGCCCTCCTGTTGGGGAAATGAAAAGGCGTGAAAATAGCAATATGTCACAGAACGCCACAAACGTCAACGCGACGCCGGGGGACGCGGCGTCCGCGATAAAATTCCTTTCAAGAGAAGACGGGAAAGCCGTCAAAAAGTTGCTGTCAAAAACGCGCTTCAGGCCCGGGCCGCGGCCCGGGCGCCTGTCTGCACCCGCCAAAGCGCCGCATAAAGCCCGTCCGCGACCAGGAGTTCATCGTGTGCGCCCTGCCCCACAATGCGCCCGCGGTCGATGACGAAAATGCGATGCGCATTCCGCACGGTAGACAGGCAGGGGATGGATACGGGGGAAGAAGTCATGATGAGAGTATAGCAAATCCTGAATCGATGATAAAATGCAGCCATGCACGTCGTTATGATCTCGAAAGCCTGCATCGTGGGCGCGTATCAGAAAAAGCTGGAGGAGCTGGCCCGATTGCCCGACATCCACCTCACGGTCCTCGTTCCTCCGAGCTGGAAGGATGACCGGGGCGAGCAGCCGTTGGAACGCGTCTTCACCGAAGGGTATGACCTGCGGGTGACGCCCATCGCTTTCAACGGACGCTTTCACTTCCACTATTACCCCCATCTGGCCGCGGAGCTGGACGCGTTGCAGCCTGATCTCCTGCACATCGATGAAGAGCCCTACAACCTGGCCACATGGCTGGCCATGCGCCAGGCCGTGCGCCGCCGCATCCCCGCCATCTTCTTCACCTGGCAGAATCTGAACCGAGCGTATCCTCCGCCCTTCCGCTGGTGGGAGCGCTACAATTATCGCCATGCGGCCTATGTCATCGCCGGCAATCACGACGCCGCGGACGTGTTGCGGACCAAAGGCTACGCGGGCCCCATCGCCATCATCCCCCAGTTCGGCGTCGACCCCGACCTGTTCGCCCCGCCCTCGCAGCCGCGCTCAACCGACCGCCCTTTCGTCATCGGTTACGCGGGCGGACTGGTGCAAGCCAAAGGCGTGGACGTGTTGCTGCGGGCCTGCGCTCGACTGCCCCAGCCGTGGGAGCTGCATCTGGCCGGAACCGGGCCCGAGGAGGCCAGCCTGCGAGAACTCGCCGCATCGCTGGGGATCAGCGATCATGTGCGCTGGATGGGCAAACTGCCCTCCCTGGCCATGCCCGATTTCCTCCGATCCCTGGACGTCCTCGTCCTCCCCTCCCGCACCATGCCCAACTGGAAGGAACAATTCGGACGGGTGTTGGTGGAGGCCATGAGCTGCGAGACGCCCGTCATCGGCTCGGACAGCGGCGAGATCCCCCACGTCATCGCTGACGCGGGCCTTGTCTTCCCCGAAAATGACAGCGACGCCCTGGCCGCCCTTCTCCTCCGCCTGGCTGCGGATGTAACCTTGCGAAAGGCGCTGGGCAGGCGCGGGCGTCAACGCGTGCTGCAAAATTTCACCCAGGCGCAGGTCGCCCGGGCGACGGGTGAGGTGTATTGGACTGCTTTGAACGTAGATTTGGGAAACCGGTAGACCAGTTTAACAATCACACCACCGGTTCGGGCGGCGTATCGGGCAGGGATTCCACGGGCGCGTTTTGCCAGCGGTCGCCCTCCTCGATGAGCATGACCGGGATCTCGTCGATGATGGGGTATTTGCGACCGCAGGTCTGGCAAACCAGCCACACATCTTTGACCAGCTCCAGATGACCCGCGTCGTCGTCTTCCTGCACGCAAGCAGGGCAACGTAGAATTTCCAGCAGTTCGGGAGAGATGCTCATGGATGGACCTCGTTTGTCTTTTTGGGATGATGATGATGAGAGCGCCGCAGGGCAAGTATAACCCAGAGCGGTCGGGCCGCCAAAACTTGCTGGCGAGAATCCGAATCTTTGGGGACGATCGTCTCGCGTCGATCGAGCTGAAGCGTGCCGGTTCGGGTGAATCCACCCGTCGTCAGAGGAGATGAAGTTGACACAACGCGGCATGAATGCCTATAATGAGGCTACCATCCCGCGCTTTGGAAAGGAACCGGGTCTCATGCGAACGATTAAACGTTATCCCAACCGTAAACTCTACGATCTGTCCAGCAAGCGCTATGTCACGTTGGATGACATCGCCTTGATGATTCAGGACGGCGAAGACATCCAGGTCATCGATCACGAATCGGGGGAAGACCTGACCAGCATCACCCTCTCGCAGATCATCTTCGAACGGGAGAAGAAACGTTCGGGCTTCTTGCCCAAATCCATCCTCACCGCGCTCATTCGCACCAGCAGCGCGCCCTTCGACTACCTCAAGAAGTCGGTGACGTCCTCCATCAACGCGCTTCACCTCCTGGAAGAGGAGATCGACCATCGCATCGACGCCCTGGTTTCCAAGGGCGAGCTGGCCCAGGAGGAAGCGGAGCGCCTGCGCAAGGAGCTCTATGGCGGCGCGACGGCCACGGCCAAAGGTCTGCTGCCCGACATCAAGCTCGATTCCGCCCTCAACAAGCTCAACGTCCCCACCCACGAGGATATCAAAGCGCTGGAAAGCCAGGTGGAGAAGCTGATGGCCAGCGTGGATAAGCTGTTGGAGGTGACGGAAAGCCTGCCGGAGGCAGCGGCCCGAGCAGAGGAGACGGCGACGCCTGAAGCGCCTTCCGCGTTGGAGGAAGCCGCCCAGCGGGACGACGCGCCCGAGTCAGACGCCGCGTAAACGCAATCATGTCCATCATCACCGGTTATCAACCCGAATTCATCGAAAAACTGGAGCGGATCGAATCATCGAAGACCGCCATCGTGCTGGCGGGCGGGGGCTTGACGGGCGCGGTCTATGAGGTGGGCGCGTTGCGGGCCATCGACGCCATGCTCGTCGACCGCAGCGTCAACGATTTCGATATCGTCGTGGGCACCAGCGCCGGCGCGTTGGTGGGCAGCATGTTGGCCCGTGGCGTCACCCCCGCCGAGATGATGAGGGTGCTGGATGGATCGTCGGCCAGTGCCTCGCGCATTTTGCCCAGCCATCTCTTCTCACTGAACACGCAAGAGTTCTTGCGCAAGGGCTTGCGCTTTCCCATCACGGTCAAGAACGCCATCAGCCACTATCTGCGCCATCGCAACGACATGAATGTAGCCGACATCCTCTGGTCGCTGACGGAAGCGCTGCCCTCGGGCCTGTACGACAACCGCGCACTGGAGGAGTTCGTGCGCACGGTGTGGAAGGAGTATGGGCTGAGCGATGATTTTCGGGATGTGCAGCGGGAGTTGTATGTCATCGCCACCGACCTGGACACGGGCAAACGAGTGGTCTTTGGCGCGCCCGGCTGGCGGCATGTCCCTATCAGCAAGGCGGTGGCCGCGTCCAGCGCCGTGCCCCTGCTCTACCGGCCCGTGCGCATCGACGATCAGGAATTCATCGACGGCGCGGTGCGGGGTAACGCCAGCCTGGATATCGCCATCGAGGCGGGCGCCCGGCTCATCGTCTGCATCAACCCGCTGGTCCCCATCGATAACAGCCGCAAGCAGGCGATTCCCCTGCTGGGCGAGGATGGCCGCTTCATCAGCGAGAAGGGCGCGCAGGCTGTGCTCTCTCAGTTCATGCGCATCTCCCTGCGCAGCGGACTCGCCTACCACATCAAACAACTGCGCCGCCGCTACCCCGATATCGACATCATCCTCATCGAACCCCGGCGGGATGATTTCGCCATGGCGTTTTACAACATCATGCGCTACTCCGCCCGCGTCACCATCGCCCAGCATGGTTACGAATCAGTCACCATCGATCTGGAGAACCAGTACCGCGAGCTGAAGGCTATCCTCGCCCGCCACGGCATCCCCATCACCCGCCGCCTGGTGGCCGAGGAGCTGGAAGCCATGCGCGAGGCGAATTACGATATCGAGGTGGTGCGCAAGACCCTGGAGAAGAGCGAGCGGCGGCTGCGCTTCCGTCGCAAACAGCGGCAGCCGCAACAGCTCTCGCCCGCGCAGCCCACGGAGAACCTGCGCGACGCCCTGGCCCAACTGGAATACTCCCTGGCTTCCTTGCAAGAGCGGGTGGAGGGGAGAGAGATCAGTAATCAGTAATCAGTGTTCAGTGAGGTGGGCGCGGGAAGCTGATTTCGTCAAACGTCAACGCTGGTTGGCTGACAAAAGTCTGTGGTCTTTTCCTTCGGCCGCATGGCCCTTCCAACCTCCAGTTCTGCAAAACTTTCCCCAAGAGACCATGTGCCCCCTCCCCTGAAAACGAACGGAGCGAGTATCGGGGGAGGGGGCAGGAGTGGGGGCGGCGTTGGCGGATCGCCGCCTCTGCCGGTTTGTTTTGTAGCCTGCTTGGGGTTTGCCAACATTATCGCTTCAGCGCCGGGCGGGCGTGGCCTCGGTTTCAGGGATGATGACCTTAGCAGTCGCCCGATTCATTTGCTTATTCATTCGCCCGGCGCCGTCGCCCGCCCCGACGTCGTTCACGGCGCTCGCGCTGGGGCGTAGAAGGCGGTGGGGGCGGCGCCGGCGGCAGTTCCAGCTTGATTTCGGGGATGGGCTTCGTGTGCAGGGCCTCGTTCATGGCCCGGATATGCTCGGGCGTGCTGCCACAGCAAGCGCCGATGATATCCACGCCCAACCCCGCCAGCTCCAGCGCCAGGTCGGCCATGACGTCGGGCGTGCCGTCGTAGTGGATATGGCCGTGGTCGTAGTGGGGCAGCCCCGCGTTGCTCTGGGCGTAGACGTACACGCCCTCGGGCCGCACAGCCAGCATCTCGCGGATGACGCGGCGGATCTCGTCCGGGCCGTTGCCGCAGTTGGCGCCGATGATCTTCACGCCCATCGCGGCCAGCTCTTGCATGGCCTGGGCCGGGCTCACGCCCATCATCGTGTGATAGTTCGTGTCGAAGGTCATGGTCGTGGCGATGGGCAGGTCGCTGACGCGTTGACAGCCTTCCACCGCGGCCTTGACCTCGTTCAGGTCGCTCATGGTCTCGATGAGGAAGAGATCGACGCCGCCGTCGGCCAGGGCTTTCGCCTGCTCCGCGAAAGCGTCGATAGCCGCCTCGTAGGTGAGCTCGCCCATGGGCTGCATGAGTTCGCCCGTGGGGCCCATGGACCCGGCCACGAAGATGTCGTCGCCCGCGACCTCGCGGGCCAGGCTCGCGCCTGCGTAGTTCAGCTCATACACCCGGTCTTGCAGGTTGTGCAGGGCCAGGCGGTAGCGCGTGCCGCCAAAGGTGTTGGTTTCGATGATTTGCGAGCCTGCATCCACGTAGCTTTGGTAGATTTTGCGGATGATGTCGGGGCGCTCCACGTTCCACAGTTCGGGCGCGCCGCCTGTGGTCAGGCCCATCTGTTGCAGCATCGTGCCCATGGCGCCGTCGCCCAGCACGAAACGGTTGGATTCGATGAATTTGAACAGATCTCTTTGCATGGTGGCACCTTATCAATGAAGCCTTTGCCGACTGGGCAAGAAAGTGTCTCACGCAAAGTCGCAGAGCCGCAAAGGAAAAAAGATGCAAAGAAAAGCTTAGCGCCTTAGCGACTTTGCGTGAGGTATTCTTTTGGCTCTCGCTTGCCAGGTTAGGATGAGGATTGAGGATGGGAGGGATCGCGGCCGTCGCGATAGGCGATGACGCGGGCGGGGGAGCCCACGGCGATGGCCAGGGGCGGGATGTCTTTGGTGACCACCGCGCCCGCGCCGATGACCGCGCCCCGCCCGATGGTCACGCCATCCATGACGATGACGCCCACGCCCAGCCAGGCGTCATCTTCGATGATGATGTCGCCTTTGGTGGTGAGAGGCTGTTTGGCGATGGGCGCGTTCAGGTTGGAGATGCCGTGTTGGTAGGGATAGAGGGCGCAGCGGGGGGCCAGTTGCACGTGATCGCCAATGCGGATGCTGCCCAGGGCCGCGGTGAGATTGCAGCCAGACTGAATGTGCGTGTGCTGACCGATGACGATCTCGCCCCCGCGGATGGTCTCGAAGATGGTGTAACGCTGCACTGAGGAGAAATCGCCGATGCGGATGCCGCCGCCGTCGGGGTGGGCGTAGAGGGTGACGTGGTCGTCGATGAAGACCATCTGGCCGAGATGGAGGTCCGGGCAGTGGATGTCGGCATGGGGCGAGATGAAACTGCGCCGGCCGAGATTGACCAGCTTCCGGCGATTTTTGTAAGGCCCGACCAGTTTCATGGCCCCGTGCAGAAACGCGCCCCCCACCAGGGGCAGCGTCGAGAAGGCGAGAAGGAGTTTGATCAAACGAATGCGCATGGTCTGTTCAGGACACACAGATAAAAGGAAACACGGATGAAAATCATTGAAACGGAGGAATTTTCTGTTATCCGTGTTTTCCTATCCGTGTTGAAGAATCGAAAAGATTTTGTCTTTTCCCTTCGCTGCTCTGCGTCTTGGCGTGAGATCGATTTTCAAAGCAACGCGGCCAGGAATTCAGCGGGATGGAGGAGGTGGGGCGTGTCTTTGCCACGGAACAAATGCCCCAGTCGCCACAGACAGCCCGGCTCGTGCACGAGGATGGCGTCGGCCCGACTGTGCAGCAGGGGCGCGGCGATGGTTTCGGCGATGGCCCCGGCGATATCGGGATGGCGGCGAGAAAGATCGTGGCTGAAGCTGCAACAGCGCACGGGCGATCGTAGAATGGTCAGGCCGGGGATGGCTTCGAACAACGAGCGACACACGTCGCAACCTGGCGCGTTGCACACATCCAGAAGGACGATCCTGCCTTCATAGCGAAGCTGATGGCCTCCCAATCTCTCAGAGTGCTCGCCCACCAGGGAGCACCAGCTTCGGGCTTTTTGGGCCAGCGCCCGAGCCTCTGCGGCCAAAGGGTCCGCTGCCAGCAGGTCGGGGATATGTTGCTGGAACATGGTCAGGCAGGCGGTGGAGGGCGTGACCACGGCCTCCGCGTCTTGGAACAGGCGCACGGTGTGCCGGGCCGCATCCCGAGCCGCGTCCTCGAACCCGGCTTCCCAGGCAGGCAGCCCACAGCAAGTCTGACCCTTTGGGATGGTCAGCTCCCAGCCCAGCGCCTGGCCCACGCGCTGCATGGCCTGCATGAGCTGCGGGCGATGGGCCTGAACCAGGCAGGGCGCGTGGAGGGCGATCATGCGAGAGAGCGAGAGAGCGAGGGGGCGAGGGGGCGAAGGGGGCGATCATGCGATGAGGCGGACGAAGCGGCGCTTGCCCTTTTGCAGCACCATGCCCTCCGGGCCCGGCTGCGGGTGCAGTGTGATATCGCGCACGACCTGGCCGTCGAGACGGACGCCGCCGCCCTTGATATCGCGTTTGGCCTCGCCCCGGCTTTTGGCAAAGCCCGCGCGCACCAGCAGGTCCACCACCGTGTCCTTGGGCCCGACCTGAAGTTCGGGCATGTCCTCGGGCAGTTCTTTCTTCTGGATGGTACGGATGAAGTAGTCTTCGGCCCGCCTGGCGTCCTCCTCCGAATGAAACAGGGTGACGATCTCTCGGGCCAGCATCATCTTCAGATCGCGCGGATGGATCTTTCCCGCCTCCAGATCGGTGAACAGCTTCTCGATGAAGTCGGGATGCCAGCTCGTGACCAGCTCCGCGTAATTGCGCATGGCGTGGTCGGGAATGGACATGACTTTGCCATACATTTGCTCGGGCGGCTCGGTGATGCCGATAGTGTTGCCCGTGCTCTTGCTCATGCGCTCGCGGCCGTCGGTGCCCACGAGGATGGGCAGGGTGAGCGCGATCTGCGGGCGCAGGCCAAAAGCTTCCATGAGCTTGCGCCCGGCCATGAGATTGAAGAGCTGGTCCGTGCCGCCGATCTGCACGTCCGTCTTTAGGGCCACCGCGTCGTAGCCCTGCATGAGCGCATAGAAGAACTCATGCAGCCAGATGGGCTCGCCCGACGCGTAACGTTTGGCGAAATTGTCGCGGGCCAGGAATTGCTGCACGGTGAAGTGGCTGGCCAGGCCGATGACATCCTGGAAATTGAGCTTGCTCAGCCATTCGTGATTGTATCGAATCTCGGTGCGCTCCGGGTCCAGCACCCGAAAAGCCTGCTGAGCGTAGGTCTTGCCCTTTTCCATGGCCTCTTCCAGGGTCTGCTGGGGCCGGGCGCTCTCCTTGTCGCTGGGATCGCCCACGATGCCCGTGAAGGTACCGATGAGGAAGATGGCCTGATGCCCCAGGTCCTGGAACTGGCGCAGCTTGCGCATGGTCACCGTGTGGCCCAGGTGCAGGTCGGGCGAGGTGGGATCGTAGCCGCAATAGACGCGCAGGGGGCGGCCCGTGTCATGGCTTTCCTGGAGGCGCTGGCGCAGTTCCGCCTCCATGTTCTTGTAGGTCTGGGCGTCACCGAAATCGACGCCGCGCATGAGGATGGTGAGTTGTTCGTCGACGGGTGGGAATTGAGTCATGATAGCGATAGGGATAAAGATTGGAGATTATTGGAGATTGCAGTTACGCTGGCGCGGAAAGACGAGCCCGTAAAACGTAATGCGTGATGCGTAACGACCTCACGGATTACGCATGACGCATCACGTCAGTCGTCGCCTCGCCCAACGTTGGATCGGCGAACATTTCAGCAAAAACGCGGACGGGATTCGCAGAATCGGCCTATTCTTCCAGAAGTTTACGGGCGATTTTCAGGGCCATGGATTTGCTCATCTGGCCCTCGATCTTGCCGCGGAGGATGCCGTTGCGGTCGATGAACCAGGTGGTGGGCATGTGCTTGAGCTGGTAGAGGGGATTGACCGTGGCGTCGGGGGAAATGATGATGGGGAAAGTAAGTCCTTTTTCCTCGGCGAAAGCCCGCACCTTCTCCGGCTTCTCCTCGACGTTCAGGCCGATGACCACGAAATCCTCGCCCTGCAGCGTCTCATAGACTTCCTGGATGTCGGGGAGCTCGGCCACGCAGGGCGGGCAATACGTCCCCCAAAAGTTGAGGAAGATCACCTGACCCCGAAAATCGGACAGGGAGAGCATGTCGCCGTCGGGCGTGGGCAGGGCGATGTCAGGCGCGGGCTCGGTTCCGCTCAGGTCGGGCAGGGGGGCGACGACGCCGCCGCAGGCGGCGAGGGTGAGGGAAAGGATAAGCAGTAAGAGGAGGATGGCGCGTTGCATGAGAAAGTGAGATAGAGAATCATCTAGTTTTCAGTGTGCAGTGTATCGGCCAAGCGCGGAAGGGCAGACCAACGCATTCACTGACTACTGAATACTGATAACTGAATACTGTTATTCTACCTTACCCGTGCTAAAATCAGGGAATGATGGAGATTATCCGGCATCCCAGCGTCAATCGCCCGACTTACGACCAGGCCCGATGGGACAAGCGCTATCGGGAGGGGCATCACGCCGCCCGGACCATGGAGCCCGATCCCTGGGCCGCGGCCCACGCCCAATATCTGCACGGCGGACGGGCGTTGGATGTGGCTTGCGGCCGCGGGCGGCACACGCTGTGGCTGGCCCGGCTGGGCTATCAGGTGGACGCGGTGGATATCAGCTATGAAGGGCTGCGAGACCTGGCCCGCCGGGTGGAAGCGGAAGGGCTGGCGGACCGGGTGCGTCTGATCCAGGCCGATCTGGAGGTGTGGCGGCCCGATCCCAACGCCTATGACCTCATTCTGGTGGTGCGCTATCTCAATCGCGACCTCATCGCCAGCTTTTGGGACGCGCTGAAGCCCGGGGGACTTGTCCTTTACCGAACGTTCAACACCGATTGGGCCAAACTCCGCTCCGATTTCCAACGGGGATTTCTGCTGCAACCGGGCGAGTTTACGCAATTGTTCCGGGATTGGGAATGGCTGGCGTATGAGGAGCGCCGGCTGCCCGCGGATGGGGGAACCTCTGAGGATTGCACCAGCGCCATTCTGGCGAGGAAAAAGGACGCGTCCCCATTAGCTGACAGCGATGTCGATGAGGAGCCTCGCGGGCGGCCAGGTCCGTGAAACGTAATGCGTGATGCGTGAAGGCGTCACGCATCACGAGTTCACGCATCATGCAACGTCAACCGCGCCAAATATCGCCTCAATAATCTTTTCATCAACCGCGCCAAGCTACGCCCTTGCGTATACGTCCGGATTGGCGCAGTGGGGCAGGGGGCGGCCCGCCAGGCCCGCCAGCAGGTTCTCCACGGCCATCTCCGCCATTCTGATGCGGGTGGCGATGCTGGCGCTGCCGACGTGGGGCAGGGCGACCACGTTGGGCAAGGCCAGCAGGGGATGGTCGGGCGGCAGGGGTTCGGGCGTGAACACGTCCAGGCCCGCAGCTCGAATCTTCCCTGACCGCAGGGCTTCCAGCAGCGCGTCCTGATCGACCACGCCTCCGCGGGCGGTGTTGATGAGGATGGCGGTGGGCTTCATCAGCGCCAGCGCGCGGGCGTCGATGAGGTGGTGGGTGTCGGGCGTGTAGGGGCAGTGCAGGGTGACGAAGTCGCTGGCCGCCAGGAGGTCATCCAGCGAGACGTAGGTTGCGCCCAGTTCCTCGGCCTGGGGATGGAGACGGCGGTTGTGATAGAGCAGACGCACATTGAAGCCTTGCAAGCGCCGGGCCACGGCCTGGCCAATGCGCCCCAGGCCCACAATGCCCACCGTGCTGCCGTGCAGGTCGGGCCCGGTCCAACCCATGGGCTCCCAGGTGGTCCAACGGCCCGCGCGCATGTCGGCATTCGCCTCGAAGAACCGACGCGCGGTCGCGATCATGAGGCCGATGGTGAGATCGGCCACCGCGTCGGAGAGGACGCCGGGCGTGTGGCCCACAGGAATGCCGCGGGCCGTGCACGCGGCCAGGTCGATATTGTCCACGCCCACGGCCATCTGGCTCACGACCCGAAGCCCCGGCCCGGCCGCGTCCAGCAGACGGGCGTCGATGCGGTCGGTGAGCAGCGTCAGCAGGCCATGCACGCCCGCGACGCGGCGCAAGAGTTCGTCGTAGGGGGGCGGGCCGGGCTCGGGCCAGACGTCCAGGGCGAGATCGGCGGCGCGTAGCCGCGCCATTGCGGGTTCGGGCAGGATACGGGTGACGAAAACGCGGTTCATTAGTCAGAACAACTCCCTTGATTGACTGACAAAACGTTGTATATGCGTTTGCCGTGTCCTTTTTGCCCCCTCCCCGGCCCTCCCCCGAAACTCGCTCCGCTCGTTTTCAGGGGAGGGAGCACATGGTCGCTTGGGGAAAGTTTTGCAGAACCAGATGGCCTCCCCCTGAGCGCAGCTCGGGGGGAGGTTGGAGGGGGGCATGCGACCGAAGGAAAAGACCACCGACTTTTGTCAGTCAACCAGACAACTCCCTCAATGGCTTCACTGCAAAAAGGTTTTTCAACACGGAGACACGGAGGAATAAGGGGATTCACGGAGAAAATTTTCTCCAAACCTTATCTTTTCCTCCTCCGTGCTCTCTGTGTCTCCGTGGTTAATGTTTTTTCAGGAAATCCCTCAATGAGTTCACCGGACATGGCTTTCTGCAACCGAAGTCGGATTCACGGGCGTGTCCCAGAAATTGGCGCTGCAGGCGACCTCCGGGAGGTGGCGTCAAACGCTTCATTTTGACCAAAACGCTGTCGCCACCTCCCGGAGGCCTTGCCAAAAAATTGGGACGCACCCCTGATTCACCATGTTTCCCAATGAACGACTTGTTCCAGCGCCCGCTTGCGACCTTTGCGAGGCGGGCGCTTCAGCGCCTCGGGGTCGGCGGGATAGCCGAAGGAGATGGCCGCGTAGCACATTTTGTCGTCGGGAAGATGCAGCAGCGCGTGGGCTTTGTCCATGTCGTAGATGTTGGCGATGACCGAGCCAATGCCCATCTCGTGCGCGGTCAGCATCATGTTCTGTGCTGCCCGGCCCAGGTCGAAGGCCACGGGCCAGCGCTCCCGCCAATCGCCCGTGACCAGGGCGACGCCCACCGCGGCCCCGGCCAGATGCCCGGCCCACGGGCCGCACTCGCTCAGCGCCCGCAGCCGTTCCCTATCCCGAATGACGATGAAATCCCAGGGCTGAATGTTCTTGGAGCTGCCCGCGAGCCGTCCCGCATTCAGAATGCGCAGCAAGGTCTCTTCGGGGATGGGCTTGTCCGAGAACGTGCGAATCGCGCGTTTGGTGCGGATGGCGTCATAAACGTCCATGATTGCTCAGATCACTCCCTCATCTCGCAGACGAGCGATGGCGTCTTCGTCCAGCCCCAGGAGCTCCTGCAGCACGGCGTCGGTGTGTTCGCCCAGCATGGGCGGCGGCGTGCGAATGGCTGCAGGCGTGCGAGAGAGCTTGGGCACGGGCCCCAGCAGGGTCAACTCGCCCGCCTGGGGATGCTGGATGGTTTGGGCCATGTCCCGATGCTGCACCTGCGGATCGGCAAAGACCGCGGGAATGTCATTGATGGGACTGGCGGGGATCTTCGCCGCCCAGAGCGCGTCCAGCCAGGCCTGGGTGGGGCGGGTGCGGAAGACCTCCTGGAGCTGGGGGATCAGGACATCCCGGTGGGTGACCCGACCCGCATTGGTCTGGAACCGTTCATCCTTCCAAAGATCTGGCCGCCCGATGACCTGGCACAACCGCTGATATTGGGCGTCTGCGCCCACGGCCAGAGCCAGATAACCGTCCGCGGTCTCAAAGGTCTCATAGGGAACGATGTTGGGATGGGCGTTGCCGTAGCGTTTGGGCTTTTCGCCGGTGGCGAAGTAATTCTGCGCCACATTCACCAGCCATCCCACCTGGGCGTCCAGCAACGCGATATCGATATATTGTCCCTGGCCCGTGCGCTCCCGATGGTGAAGCGCGGCCAGGATGGCGCTCACCGCATACAACCCCGCGGTCACATCCACCACCGCCACGCCCACTTTGTAGGGCGGGCCTTCCACCGGCCCCGTGATGGACATGACGCCTCCATGGGCCTGGATCATGAAATCATAGCCGGGGCGATCCTTGTAGGGGCCGGTTTGGCCGTAGCCGCTGATGGAGCAATAGATGAGGCCAGGATGGATCGCGGCCAGAGTGTCGTAATCCAACCCCAGCCGCTTCATGGTCCCGACCTTGAAATTCTCCACCAGGATATCGGAGCGGAGGACCAGGGCTTTGATCAGCTCCCGGCCCCGCTCCGATTTGAGATTGATGGTGACGCTGCGCTTATTGCGATTGACGCTGAGATAATAGGCGCTAAAGGGGCCCACCCAGGGCGGCCCCCAGGCCCGCGTGCCATCGCCCACGCCTGGCTGCTCCACCTTGATCACCTCGGCGCCCAGATCGGCCAGCATCATCGTGGCGTAGGGGCCAGCCAGGATGCGAGAGAGGTCCAACACGCGGATATCGGCCAGCGCCTTCATGGCGGGCGTTGTTGCATTCATCATGATGGGGAATCCGTGAGCATGGAAGAATCAGACGGCTCGCGAAGCGAGCACACTGACCATCAAATCCCCAGGTAGGCTTCTTTGATCTTGGGATTTTCCATGAGCTCGTCCGCGGGGCCAGACATAACGATATGGCCAACGTCCAGCACATACGCCCGGTCCGCCTGCTCCAGGGCCAGGAACACATCCTGCTCCACGATGAGCACGGTCATGCCCCGCTGGATCACCTTTTCCACGGCGTTGTAGATGTTCTCCACCACCAGGGGGGCCAGGCCCAGGGAGAGCTCATCCACCATCAGCAGCTTGGGCGCGGCCATGAGCCCTCGGGCCACCGCGCACATCTGCTGTTCGCCGCCGGAAAGACTCCCGGCAGGCTGGTTGAGGCGCTCCGCCATGCGGGGGAAGAGATCGAGCACGAACTCGAAATCCTCCTTCACAGCCTTTTTGTCTTTGCGCAGATACGCGCCCATCATGATATTTTCCTTCACCGTCATGCCTGCGAAGAGATGACGGCCCTGGGGCACCTGGCCGACGCCCAGTCGCAGCACCTCATCCGCGGAAAGTCCTGCGATCTCCTTTCCCATGAACTGGATGCTGCCCGACTTGGGCTTCAACAACCCGGAGATGGTGTAAAGCAGGGTGCTCTTGCCCGCGCCATTGGCGCCGATAAGGGCCACCACCTCCGACTCATGGATTTCCATGTTCACGTCCCACAGGACCTGAACCTCTCCGTAAGCGACGTTGAGATCGGTAATTTTCAGCATCGTCTTGCCTCCAAACCTGCCTTCATGCGGCCTTTTGCTGGCGGAAGAAGCGCGCCACGAACTTTTCGCCCAAATAAGCCTGGATCACCGCGGGGTTGTTCAACACCTCCTGCGGGGCGCCTTGGGCCAATTCTTGCCCGAAATTGAGGACGAAAACCCGCTGGGTGACGCCCACAATGGCCTTCATCACATGTTCGATCACCAGGATGGTGATGCCTTTTTCGTTGATCTTGCGCACCAGCTCCATGGCCGACTCGATCTCCTTCGTATTCAATCCAGCCATTACCTCATCCAAAAACAGCAGTTCCGGGTCCATGGCCAGGGCTTTGGCCAGCTCCAACCGTTTGAGATAGGGCAGCGTGAGTTCATCCGCATGTTTCTCGCGCAAATCGGCCATGCCCACGAATTCGATGATGTGATCGACGTGCTCCAAGGCCTCCCGAGGGCTGCGCTTGGCGCCGCCATGTCCGAACATGGCGCCCACGGCCACATTTTCCTGGACCGTCATCCCGCGGAAGGGTTTGACGATCTGAAAGGTGCGAGCGATGCCCAGGCGACCGATCTTGAACGCGGGCCAGCCCGTGATGTCCTGCCCCTTGAAATAGACCTTGCCGCTGGTAATGGGCAACATGCCAGTGATGATATTGACGAAGGTCGTCTTGCCCGCGCCGTTGGGGCCAATGAGCCCCAAAATTTCGCCTTTGTAGATGGTCATATCCACCTTTTCGACCGCGGCCAGACCACCGAAATGTTTGGTTGCTTGTTTTGTTTCGAGAATAACCTCTCGTTCCATAGCTATACCCTATAAGTGCGAATGTTTTCCAGAAGCGCGTTGATGGAAAGCTTTTTGCGACCGCTGATGAAATCCATCAGGCCTTTCGGCGTGAAGACCATGACCAGGATGATGATGGCGCCAAGAATGGTGGCGTGCAACTGGCCGACCGGCAAGAAGAACACGAGCAACGTGATGAGAATGTAGTAGATGAATGCGCCGATGAAGGGGCCAAAGATGGTGCCGGTGCCTCCCAGGACCGCGGCCAGGATCATCTGCAACGTGTATTCGATCTTGAACACCTCTTCGGCCAGCACGAAGGTCTTCCAATAAGCGTAAATGCCTCCGGCCAGCCCGGCCATGAGCGCGCTGAGGGCAAAAGCCATGACCTTGGACCAGGTCGTGTTGATCCCCATCATATTGGCGGCGTCCTCATCCTCGCGGATGGCCACCCAGCTATACCCCATCTTGCGATTGAGGATAAACCAGGTGAGAAGCAATCCGCCGATAGCCAGGAGATACGCCATATAATAGAAGAACTGCCCGCTCCATTCAATAGGATCGAAAAAGGGCAGGGTGATGCCCGCCGCGCCGCCGGTGAAGCTCGTCCAGCTATCCGCGATCTCGCCCAACGCGGTGGCGATGGCCACAGTGGCGATGGCGAAATAGTGTCCCTTGAGACGCAGAATGGGCAGGCCAATGAGGATGGCGAAGACCATGGCGGCCACCGCACCGATGAGCAGGGCCGGGAAGAAACTCAGCCCCAGCCGGATCATGCTCAATCCGGTGCCATAGGCTCCAATGCCGAAAAAGGCCACATTGCCGAACGCGGCGTAGCCGGTGTAGCCGCCGATGAAATTCCAGCCGATGGACATGGCCGCCAGCAGCAGGATCAGGGTCAGTGTGTTCAACCAGAAACCGCTGGCAAAGGGCAGGAAGGGAAAGACGCCCAGAAAGAGAATGAAAAGCAGAAAGATGCTGAATAAAACGCCTTGGCGGCCCTTGAACAGCCCATCCAGGGAGCTGAAGCGAATGGGCGCTTTTTTCTGATCAGACATAATCGCAACTCCTGAACATCAGTGATAGAACGCCTTGCCTGCAATGCCGCTGGGCCGGAAGATGAGCACCAGCACCAACACCAACAACGCGATGGCATCCTTCAAGCTGGGAGCCCAGATGCCGCTGAACACTTCGATAAATGAAAACAGCAGCGCCCCCAGGATAACGCCGGGGATGCTGCCCAGACCACCGAGCACGCAAATAACGAAGGCCCGCAGCGTGTACGCCCCCCCCATGGTGGGATCGATAGGGAAACTGATGCTGATGAGCGTGCCTGCGCCCGCGGCCAACGCCGTACCCAGGGCATAGGTCAGCGCATAGGTCTGCGGGATGCGCACCCCTTGCAGCCGGGCGGCGTCGATATCCATGCCCGTGGCCCGGATGGCGTTGCCCGTCTTGGTATAGGTCATGAACACGTGCAACAGCCCCGTCAGCACCAGGGAGATGACGAATGCGGCCAGGCGCACATAAGGGATTTGCACGTCGCCGATGGTGAAACCCAGCCCCGCATAATCGGGAGTCACCGAGCGCAGGTCGCCCTTCCAGAAGAATGTGGCCAGGTTGATGATGATGATCTCCAAGGCGAAGGTCAGCAGGAATGTCACCAGCAGAGGCGCGCGAATGACCAGATTGATGAGATACCGCTGGACCATATAACCCACTACGAACATGGTGAGCATGGAGATGGGCAGCGAGAGGAAGGGATCGACGCCATACAGCGTGAACAGCCAATAAGTGATGTACGCGCCCACCATCAAGAAGGCGCCATGGGCGAGATTGATGATATTCAGGATGCCCCAAACGATGGAAAAGCCGATGGCGACCAGAGTTAATGTACCGCTTAGCAGGATAGCATTGACAACGCCTTGCGTGAGCTGTAACGTTTCCATAATCTATCTCCTGTTTTCAGATATAAAAAGCCGGGGGTTGGCCCAAAACGCGCAGCCAACCCCCGGTTTTTCACACATTACCGCTGATCCCAGGGTACAAAGGGATAGAGGAACTCTTTCACGGCGGCTTCTTTGGGCCAGACCGTGTAGAGTCCGCCATCGGTGTAATTCTGCATCACCGCCATGGGCTTGTAAACGTTCATGCCCTGCTCGTTGAACTTGAGCTTGCCATAGAAGGAATCATAGTCCAATGCTGCCAGAGCATCCCGCACCTTGTCCTTGTCCAGGCTGCCCGCAGCCTCGATGGCCTTCTGATAGGCGATGAGTGCGGCCGCGGATTCTGCCGCCTGGTAAGGCGGAATCTCGCCGTACTTCGCCTTGTAAAGCTCGGTGAAATGCTGCGGGGTGCCGAAGATGTCATCGCTCTTGTATTTCAACTCGGGCGTCCACTGGGCCGCGCCCACCACGTAATCCGCATCCTTGCCCAGGGCCTTGCGGAATTCGGGCGAGGTGGGGCCGACACTGAATCCAAACACCTTGGGAGACAGCCCCAGGTCCTTGGATTGCTTCATCACCAGGATGGTGTCCTGCAGGTGACCTGCGCCCAACACGATGTCGGGATTCTTGGATTTCATGGCCGTGATCAAGGAGGACACGTCCTTGGCCGCTTTGGCGTACTTGTCGAAGTACACCACGTCCAACCCCTTCTCTTCCGCGTAATCCTTGGCGCCCTGGGCCACCTCCAGCGCAAATGCGCCATTCTCGATGACGATGGCCACGGTCTTCAGATTCGGGTCCTTATCCAGGGCCATGTCGATAATGCCCCGCAGGTAGTAAGGCGCGGGGGTCAGCACGGCGAAGGAGTACTTGAAGCCGCGGTTGAAGATCTTGGTGGCCGCGCCGTTGGCCTCCACCATGGGCACCTTGTACTTCTCAGCGATGGCGGTGGTGGCGAAGGTGTTGCCGGAGCCATAGGGCCCGAGCAAGAACGTCACCTTATCCTCGGTGATGAGCTTCTCGACCAACTGGGCGCTGCGATCGGCGTTGCTCTCGTCATCGTAGATCTTCAATTCCACCTTGCAACGCTTGTCACCCACAGGGATGCCACCCTGCTTGTTGATTTCCTCCACATAGAGCTCATACCCATTCTTGACGTATTCGCCCTCTTTGGCGTACTTCCCGGTCAAGGACACCGCGGCGCCAAAGACCACCTTGCACTCCTCGCCGCCGGCTGGCGCTTTCTCTTCGGTGGTTTGCTCCTGTGTTTGCTCCTGGGCGGGCGCAGGAGTCGTCGCCTTGCTGCACGCCGCCAGAGCCATGACGGTAATCAGCAGGACCACAATGAGGATGAGCAGCCTCTTCGACATTTCCTTACTCCTTTTTGAATGAGTGGGGATGAATGAAACAACGTTCACAACGGCGCGATACGCGCAGTTTGAAATTTCCACTTCGGTCGACTCAACAGGCATGTGCGACCGCAGATTGGGAAGTTTTTTGACTTGTTGTTTGTGAATCGTCTAATTTTAGCCACAGACCTACAGCCAAAAAGCTGATAGGCGCTTACCGCCTCATCAGTGACATCTTGTAACTGCTAACGTAGTCCTGGTCACTCGACACGGATACGAGGAAACACGGATAAATCTTTTTTGAATGACTTCGCGCCTTCGTTTCCTTCGTGTCTTCGTGGCAAAAGAGGGGCGATTGGGGCCAACTACCTTAGCAGTTACGACATTTTAGCCCAGCGAGCTAAAAGTTACACAGAGTTCACTGAACTGTTCCGAAAATAACGTTTGTTGGTTTGCAAAAGCAACTCGAAGCCCACGTTGGGCGAGGGCAACGGACGTGATGCGTGAAACGTGAAACGTGAGCATCTTACGCATCACGTTTCACGGTCCGCCAGCCTGGCTGCGAGGCGTTTTCACCCGTATCGGTGGACAGTCGTCCGTGGTGACTGTTTTGGAGCCACACAGAGCTCACAGAGATTCATCGGATCATTTTTCTCTGTGCAACTCTGTGATTTCTCTGAGCAACTCTGTGTAACTTCTTGGTTCCGGCTTGTCCGGGTTAGGAGCTATGGATCGGATTGGGGAAATGTCTCAAGATGGCTGTGCTTCATTGCAAAACAGCCAGAGGTTTTTCATTTCTTTGAATAATCCCTTTTATATCACCAATACTGACGATTTCGCAAATCATCATCCCCGGCGGAGAGCGATTCTAAATCACGTCCAACGCAGCATTTTCCAGACCTCTTGAAGGGGCGGCATGTGATCACGCCCGCAATGCCTGGTGCAGGCGGCGCAACTGCTCCGCTGTGCCGACAATGATGATGACATCGCCCGGTCGGAGCACGGCGTCCGGGCCGGGATTCAGCTCGAATCCGCCGGTGGCGTTGTCGGGCCGCCCGCCATCGCCGCGATAGAGGGCGATGACGGTAATGCCGAAGCGCCGCCGCAGATCCGCCTGGGCCAGGGTCTTGCCCACCAGTTCAGAATTTTCTTCCACGCGAATCTCATCCATCTCCGCGCCCCGGCCTTCATCGAACACGACCTCGCTCAGGAACTCGGCCACATGGGGGCGCAGCAAGGTGAGGGCCAGACGCCGCCCTCCATAATCGTAGGGCGAGACCACTTCATCGGCCCCGGCCCGCCGCAGCTTATGATAGGCATCCTCCCGCACGAGACGGCTGGCGATCCAAAGATCGGGATTGAGCTCACGGGCGCTGAGCACCGTCACAATGTTGGCGTTGTCTTCATCCAGGGTGGTAATGAGTTTGGATGCCCGTTTCACGCCCGCGGCCAGCAAGGTCGCGTCCTCAGTGGCGTCGCCGCTGATCACATGGTATCCTGACTCCCGCAGACGTTCGATAACCTGCGGGTCCCGTTCGATGACGATGAATGGCTCGTTGTTGCGCTTTAGCTCCGAGGCCGCGGCCTCGCCGATGCGCCCGAAACCGCATAAAATCGTGTGATTTTCCATGCGCCTTGCCTTACGAAGTGAACGAAGCTGAAAGACGGCCTCGCGAAATTCATCGCTGAGGATGGTGGAAAGCAGCGATTCGATGGCCCAGGCCCCCCAGATCATCGTGGCGAAGATGAGGATGATGGTGAAGACGCGTGTGACTCTCCCCACCTCCCCCAGTTCGCCATAGCCCACCGTCGAAATGGTGATGACCGTCATGTAGAGGGCGCTGAGCCAGTCGAGCCGGGCCGTGATATGATAGCCAATGGTTCCCGCCGCGATGATGCACACTACCAGCGCCAGCGCCAGCAGCACGCGACGAATATCCTTGGGGCGCAGGCCCAGAAGAATGGACAAACGCTTCATGATGACGTATTATCCCCCAAAAACTCGCAAAAGGAAATCATCATGAACGCCGACAAGCTGCATCGCATTCAAAACCTGTTGGTCCAATGGAGCATGAAAGGATGGCTGCTCTATGGCTTTCACGATCTCAATCCCATCGCCAAACGTATCGCCCCCCTGCCCGAAGGGGCCATGATCTCTCGCCGCTGGGCTTACTGGATTCCGGCCCAGGGCGAGCCCGCCTGGCTGGTGCACGCCATCGAGCGGGGCCAGTTCGCGGGTTACGAGGATGGCTTCGTCACTTACAGCTCGTGGCAGTCCTTCGAGCAGGGGTTGCTGGCCCTCACCGACGGGCCCGGCCCCATCGCCTGCGAATACTCGCCCGATTGCGGCATCCCCTACGTCTCCTGGGTGGATGCGGGCACCGGGGAGCAGCTTCGCCGTCTGGGCTATGAGCTTCGCTCATCCGCGGACCTGATCCAGGCCATCGACGCGGTGTGGACGCCCGCGCAGCTCGACAGCCATCGCCGGGCTGTGAGCATCTGCCTGGAGGCCAAGGAACGGGCCTTCGACGCCATTCGCGAGGGACTGAAGGCGGGCGCGATCCTCACCGAAATCGACATCCAGCGCGTCATCCTCGACTTTTTCCAGGCGCACGGCCTGGAGCCCGTCCATCCTCCCATCGTGGCCGTGAACGAACACGCGGGCGATCCTCACTACACGCCCACGCCCGAACGGGCTGCGGTCATCCTGCCGGGAGACGTCATCCTCATCGACCTGTGGGGCAAGCTGAAGGACGTTCCCGAAGCGGTGTTTGCGGATATGACCTGGATGGGCTATGCCGGGAAGCGGCCGCCCGCGCGGATGCAAGAGGTCTTCGATATTGTGGCCCGGGCGCGGGATGCGGCCTTCGCACTGGCGGACGCCCGCATTCGGGCAGGGGAGCCTGTCCACGGCTGGGAGGTGGACGACGCCGCCCGGAATGTGATTCGGGCCGCGGGCTATGGCGATGCGTTCATCCACCGCACGGGCCACAATCTGGACACGCACATTCACGGTTCGGGCGTGAATATCGACAATCTGGAAACCCGCGACACCCGCCGCATCATTCCCCACATCGGTTTCACCATCGAACCGGGCGTCTACCTGCCCGAGTTTGGCGTGCGCCTGGAGATCGACGTCTATGTGCACGACGACCGGGCGGAGATCACCACCCTGCCGTTGCAATATGAGTTCGTGCGGGTATTCTGAAATCGGGCGTCTACTTTCAACGAAAAACCGCCGAGGGGACGCTTCCTCCTCGGCGGTGCATGGGCGTTTGGACGGGTTGACTCAGGGCGCGCCGGGCACGAGTTCGTAGTTGAACAGGCCCATCTCCTTGCTGTGGATGACCTCCACTTCGTTGGGGTCCATGCCCACGATATGATAGAAGTAGTTGGTCAGGGAAGCGTCGGGGGCATTGGTGTCGGTGAAACTCATGCTGGCGCCGGGCGTGGTCACCATGACTGTGCTGTAAACGGTGGACACGGTGGGGGTGTAGTAGGGAGACGTGTCGCGGTGGATGTCATAGTCGGACACGCCGCCGCCCACGTCGGTCCATTTCAGCACGGCATTCGTGGTCAGCGTGATGCTGGGGAGGATGTTGCAGACGCCGTCCCCGCGCACATAATTCACGCTGTCGATCCAGGTCTGGAAGGCGTCATTGTCGGGCTCGCACAGGCCCGTATTGTGATACCAGAGCTCGCCCAGGTGGGGGAGATTCGTGAAGCTCATGGGCAGCAACCCGGCCATATTGCTGTTGTCGAAGCGGAAGGAGTTGGCGTTGATGAGGTTGCCAAAGCTGTCAGGCGGGACGCTCTCGGTTTGCAGGTAGTCCACCCACATCTCCTGCAAAGCGGATAACTGCCCTAGCTCGCTGGGCAGCGCGCCCGTAAGGTTGTTGCTGTATAGGTATAGCCGACTCAATTGGGATAGATTCCCCAGTTCGGGGGGGATCTCGCCGGACAGTTGGTTCCGATCGAGTTTCAGGGCGTAGAGTGCGCTCAACTGGCCCAGTTCCGCCGGAATCGTGCCGGTAAGCTCGTTGCCGGAAAGCACAAGGTTGTGTAGGCTGGCCAGATTCCCCAGCTCGGGAGGAATGCCCCCCGTGAGGCTGTTTTCCGAAAGATCCAGGGTGGTCAGGTCCAGCAGTTGGCTCAGCGAAATGGGAATCGTGCCTGTCAGTTGGTTGTTGTTCAGTTTGAGCCGTTGCAAGCTGACCATATCACCCAGCTCGGGCGGAATCGTTCCCTCCAGCTTGTTGTACCCCAACCGCATATTCTCCAGTGAGCTCATCTGGCTGAGGGAGACTGGAATCGTGCCTGTAATCTGGTTCTGCTCCAGATTGAGCGTGCGCAAGGTATCCAGGTTGCCCAGCTCCGGGGGCAGCGGCCCGTCCAGATAGTTGCTCGTGAGGTCCAGGGTGTCGATGAGAGGGAAGTTGCCAAACTCGGGCGGGATGGGACCATCGAGTCGGTTGTTGGAGATGTTCAACGTGCGCACTTTGGGCAGGTTCCCCAGCTCCGGGGCCAGACTCGAAAGCCGATTGAAGCTCAGATTCAGGTCTATCACCTGGGATAGATTCCCCATCTCGGGAGGAATGGCGCCCGAGAATTTGTTGTTGTTCAGATAGAGCGTTTGCACGCTGGCGAGATTCCCGATCTCGGTTGGAATCTCGTATTTGAATTGGTTGTGATCGAGATACATCTCCACCGCGTTGGTGAGGTTGCCGATCTCGGGCGGCAGCGCGCCACTGAAGTAGTTGTTTTCGATATGGAATTCCTCAACCGCGGTCAGAGTCCCAATCTCAGAAGGAAGCGGGTCCCAGAAGCTGTTCTCGTCGATGTAGAATTTTTGCACATGGGTGAGGTCGCCGATTTCGGGCGGCAAGGCCCCCTCGAACTGATTGTGGCTGATGTCGAACCAGACCGTGTTGGTCATTGCGCCGATCTCGGCGGGCAGGGTGCCCGTCATCTGATTGTTCGCCAGCAGGAACCATTCGATTTTGGTGAAGTTTTGTACGGTTGTGGAGACGATGCCGCCAGTAAGCTGATTGACGCTCAGCACCAGCTTCTGCAATTCGGTGAGGTTGCCGATTTCGGGCGGCAAAGGCCCGTTGAGGCCGTTGGCCTGTAATTGCAATTCAATCACATGCCCGGCGCTGCACGTCACCCCAAACCAGGTGCAGGGTTGATCATTCTGAAGCCAGTTTGTGTTGTTCTGCCAGTTGTCTCCATCGGTGCTATTGTACAGGGTTTCCAGCGCCTGGCATTCGGATTGAGGAATTTCAGTCACAGTGTCGCAAACGCCGCCTCCCTGGGCCGAGACGCCTCCTGTCAGCAAGCCCGCGCCCAACACCATCAACAGGGCGAACGCGATGATGGCAAACAGTAGATGTTTGAGACCATGAAGACGAGATGAAGCAAACATGGCAAAACCCCCTGAGGTAAAGAAGACCCGGCTCTCCAACGCGTGAGGATGAGCTGAGTAGTGGAACATCCTGCAAATGAACGTGATGGTTGCCTTCGACGACAGTGTCAAATAGCTACTAACGTACCCCGGTTAACAAACCACAAAGGGCACAAGGCACTAAGAACACGAAGAAAAAATGTATAAATTTCCCTTTGTGCCTTTGTGTCTTAGTGTCCTTAGTGGTTTTCGGGTGCCGACCTAAACTAAACGCATTTTGAAATCAGGTGTTTTCGGCCTCGGCCACCCGGAGCTGAAGCTCCGGGCTACGAAACGACGCCGGGTGAACCCGGCTTCCTGCGGCGCGCGACCTGCACCGTAGCCCCATTCATGAGGCGTCGTTTTTGGCCCGCAGGTTCACCTGCGGGCGGCAGCGCGGCCAGAGAATCGCCTTTCATGGATGGTCCAATGCAAACCAAAAGCCTTGGTTTCAATTTGCTTTCCGTTTAGGGATCTTTCCTGGCGCTTGGATGCCGGAAGCGCGTCGAATTTCACAGGATTATACCATAGCGTTCGACAATCTCAAAAGCCGTCCTGTCTGAGCCTCAAAATCAAAAAACGATCGGGTCGATTGGCGTCATCCGTATGCGCTCACTGAGCCCATACGGGCATGCCGTCGGGGGTGCGCAGGTTCTGAATCCAATCGACCTCCATGTGTTCGGGGCTTTCGAAGCCTTCCAGCTCAATGGGGTCGCCCGGAACCAGCTCGATGCCGTTCTCCGACCACCACCAGGGCGGGCCCAGCATGGCCTGGCGCTGGACGCCTGTCTGGTCGGCGAAGGTAAGCTGATTGTCCACCACCTGGACGACCTGGCCCGTGAAGTGCAGGGTCGGGCACGCCCTCGCGGATGATGCGGGCCAACTCGTCTGCACCGGTGGCGCGGGTGTCTTCGTCATTCAGGGCCGGAGCCAGGTCCGTGCCCTCGCCGTTGACGCCGTGGCAGGTGGTGCAGCTTTTGGCGTACGTGGCGATGCCGTTGGCCCAGACTTCGCCCTCGGACCCAACGCCGCCACCTGCTGCAGGAAGTCGTCATGCACTTCGGGCACGGGCATGGCGGGCGGGATGGCAGGTGGCCGATGGAACTGGTGGTCACAGTGATAGCCCAATGTGAGGATTCGTCACGGCTTGTGTGGTCATGATTGCTCCTGGCTTGAAAAGATAATTTAGGAACGCATATGACGCAGATTGGATCGGATACACGCAGACCAAAAGGAATAATCTGCATGACATCCGCGGGACCAGCGCTCCATTTTCCTCCGTTGCTTTCTACCTCAGTCTACACTTCGATCTTGGAGAAATTTGGGAGGAATTATGGGGATTTTGTGGAGATGGAATCCAACACTACTTTTTCTTGACAAGATGGAGTTGACAAGCATGGATGCCGATGATATTGTTAGTTAATTAAACTAAACTCATTTCCCGCGGCGGCCTCGTCCCACCGACAAACGAAACGCAATCAGCGCCAAAAAACGAAAGTCAAAGTTACGTCAACCAACGAATCCTACAAAGCCACCCCTCAACCTTCTCAGGAGTAACCTATGAACCTAAACAAGATTGCTTCCATCCTGATATATCTGCAATCACGCCGCAATCAGAATCAACTGACAACCATCTGACAGATCCAACCAGGAGGATAAGAACCCATGTCTCCCAAACTGTTTGGCTTCGCCCTGATTTCTTTTCTTCACACCCTGTTCACCGTCATCTGGTTTGGTGGCATGATGGTCACGCTCTTCACCTACATGCCCGCGGTCAAAGAGGCGTTGGGCCCGGGCCCGCAAACCAAACGCGTGATGGCTGTCTTCAAAAAGAAACAGCGCATTTGGGTTTACGTCAGCATGGTCGGTCTGCTCATCACCGGTCTGCTCATGAGCAACCGCAATCCCCAGTTCGTGCGCCTCTTTTCCCTCAGCAACCCATTCTCCATCGCCCTCACCATCAAACACGCGCTGGTCATCGTGATGATCGGTATCGCCCTGTACCGTTCCATCGTCCTGATGCCCAAATCGCTGCCTGCAGCCGGAGGCGCTCCCGGGAAGGTAGGGCCGGGAGGCAAGAAGCCGGAAGGAAAACCGGGCGCTGAGCCGGGAGGAAAGCCTGACATGGGGTCCGGCGGTCCTCGATCTGCGGCCGCCGCCAAACGGGAAAAGCTCAACGTCACGCTGTTGATCATCAACGTGGCGCTGGCTGTGCTGGTGTTGTTCAATAGCGCCGTGGTGATGGCGTTAGCTCGGGGATGAATCGATAACGGAACAAAAAAGCCCATCGGGCCGGAGCTGGCTCGCGGCCCGATGGGTGAGAGAGGGAGAGGAGTGAAGTGAAAAGGGGGGTTAGCTGGTGGGGGCGGTGCGATGGATGGCCTGGCCATTGCCGTCTTGTCCTTGACCGTGGCCGTTGTCCTGGCCGCCCTGGCCGCCGCGGCCCTGGCCATGTCCGCCGCCCTGACCGTGGCCGCCGCCCTGACCGTGGCCGCCGCCCTGACCGTGGCCGCCGCCCTGACCGTGACCGTGGCCGTTGCCCTGGCCGTGGCCGTTGCCGCCCGCCATGATGGCGTCATAGGCGGCCTGGTCCAGGTATTGCGGGGTGTAGGTCTCGCCGGTGACCATCTCGTAGGTGCGGGAGAAGGCCCGCAGGTGGCTTTTGGAGCCGGACATCAGGCTGTTGTACACTTGCTGGATGTCAGCGTTGTCCGTGTCGGCAATCGCCCGCTCCAGGTCCTGGATATCGATCTCCTCGATGGCTCCGCCCACCAGAAGGGCGTCCGCCTGGGACTGACTACCCTGTTCGATGAGCTGGTCATACAGCGCTTGCAGTTCGGAGTTGGTGAAGACGCCCACCGGGTTGTCGCCCACCGGGTCTTCGATGCCGTAGCGGTCCAGCAAGAGGCCAACGGCGTCCATGTGCTGCTGTTCGGCGTTGCTGATATGCGTGAAGACCTGGATGTCCCACTGTTCGCCCAGGGTGATGTACACGTCTCGGGCCAGCTTCTCTTCCTCACGCATCCACAGCAGGTCTGCGATCTCCTGGTCATCCACATCCCCAGCGGGAGGGAGATTCGTCAGATTCTGGGTCTGGGCCTGATGGGCTGCGCCCTGGCCCTGAGAGCCTTGGGCCGCCTGGCCATAACCCCCGTCCTGCTGCAAGGGCGTCTGGGCCACAGTCGTATCCGCCATTGTCTGCACAACGGGAGCGGGATTCGTGGTGGTCAGTTCGGCGCTATCCGCCTCGGCGGACGTGCCGCAGGCCGCCAGGGTCAGCGCCAATGCGCCAACTGCGAGGGTTGCAATGAAAGTCTTGGTGCGTTTCATGTTCGTTATCCTCCGTAAAGGTGATGGGGGGTGATTGTCTAATGGTTGGGGAGATAGCGTCTGTGAGTGCGTCGCCGCATCTCCTTTATCTTGACCTCAGTTTACTCCCCGATCTTGGAGAAATTCGGGAGGAATTGTGGAGATCCTGTGGAGATGCGATTTTTGCTCCCATCCCCCGGACCTTGTATCATTGTCCTGTCATCATCGTATTCCAACCCCGCTCCATGTCATCCAAACCATCATGCACCCACATCCCACCATCGTCACCCTGGACCTGGAAGGCGTGTTCACGCCCGAAATCTGGATAGCCTTCGCGGATCAGGTCGGCATCCCCGAACTACGCCGCACCACCCGTGATGAGCCCGATTACGACAAGCTCATGCGTTTTCGCATCGCCTTGCTGCAGGAACACGGCCTCACCCTGACCGACATCCAGGCCGTCATCGCCAGAATGGACCCCCTGCCCGGCGCCCGCGAGTTTCTGGACTGGCTACGGGCCCGCGCCCAGGTCATCATCCTCTCCGACACCTTCTACCAGTTCGCTCAGCCCCTCATGGCCAAACTGGGCTATCCCACCCTCTTCTGCCACCGCCTCATCGTGGACGAAAAGGGGATGATCACCGGCTATGAGCTGCGCATGCCCGACAGCAAGCGGGCCGCGGTGAACGCGCTCAAGGCCATCAATTTCACCATCGTGGCCGCGGGCGACAGCTACAACGACGTCACCATGCTCAAGGAGGCGGACCAGGGCTTCCTCTTCCGCCCGCCCGAAAACGTCAAAGCCGAATTTCCCCAATTCCCCGTGGCCGAGGACTACGAGACCTTGAAGGGCTACATGGAGCCGTGGTTGTTTTGAAAATAAGATTAGGGAACGCAGATGACGCAGATTGAATCGGATGAACGCAGATGAAAAGAAAAATCTGTGAAAATCATCTGCGAAAATCTGCGTCGCATCCGCGTTATCAGCGTTCCCATTTCAATCCCCCAACAACGCCTCCGCCAGCCACTGCGCCTCGGCCACCAGGTCGACGTCCACGGGCAATTCGTAGTTTTCGTTCACCCGCAGCGTCATGTGGTCGATGACCTCGGTTGCGCCCGGCGGCAAATCGGGCCAGGTGCGCAGGAACTTGACCCGGTCGTACGCGGTCATGTTGGGCGTGGACACGCCGCGGCGCTTCAGGTATTCCATGGCCACGATACCCGCAGCCCGGCGGGCGCACACCCGGGCCTTGCCCTCGTTGCCCTGGGCCCGGGCCTGGGCCGCCATCCGCATCTCGCGGTCGAATTTCCAACGCCAGTCTCGCGTTTGCATGCCCCGATTGTAGCACAGCCCCATGTCCCGCCGTAAACGCCGCCTATCGGCCGCCACCCGCCCTCGGGGTCTCGCGCCCGCGCCCCACGAGATGGCGCTGCTCCTGGCCCTGGTCGCGGTCCCCGCCCTGTTCAACATCCAGAGCGGGGCCAGCTTCGAGCCGGACAAGGCCGCGATGCTCGTGTCGCTGGCCGCCGTGGCCCTGGCCGCGCGGCTGTGGCGGGCCTGGCGCCAGCCCCAGCGACTGGAGATCACATTTCCGATGGTCATGCTGGCGGGCCTGGCCCTGTGGGCGGTGATCGCCACCCTGGCGTCCATCGATCTCGTCACCAGCGTGTGGGGGAATTATGACCGGGGCTACGGGCTGCTGGTCGTGCTGGCGGGGTTCGTGTTTCTGGGCGTCGCCTGGGAGATGACGCGGGCGGGAAAGGGTTGGAGCCTGGTGGATGCCGCCATCCTGGGCGCGGCGATCCCCATTTTCTACGGATACATGCAGATGCTGGGGCTGGACCCGGTGCGGGGCTTCGGGATCAGCTTTCCACTGGGCGAGCGCGCAGCCTCGACCCTGGGCAATCCCCTCTACCTGGGGGATTATCTCCTACTGGCGGGCGTCCTCCTCCTGGCCCGACGCCTCCTGCAACCGCCCGACGCCCCTCTCGCCCGCCATCTCCTCACCCTGACGCTGCTCCTCACGGGCGGCCTGCTGCTCCTCACCTTCAGCCGCAGCGCCTACCTGGGCCTTGCTGCGGCCATGGCGGTCTTCGCCCTCTTCTGGTGGGATGGGCGTCGCCGCCGGGGCGAAGCCGGGCGTCTGGATCGCTGGGTGTTGGTGGGCGCGCTGATGGCGGTGGGGCTGGGAGCCGCGGGCATGGTCATCCTGTGGCCGCGGTTGCAGCATGGGGGCACGCTGCAACAACGCCTCCTCATCTGGCAGGCGGTTATCGATCTGTTGCAGGCCCGGCCGCGGGCGCTGCTGACGGGCCTGGGCTTCGACACGCTGCCCCTGGTCCTTGCGCCCCATCTGTCTCCCACGCTGGCCCACTTCGAACCCGACTGGGCCTTCCGCATCCCCGACCGGGCCCACGCGTTGCCCCTGGAGATGGTGACCATGGCCGGGCTGCCCTGGCTGCTGGGGTGGGCGGCGCTGGCGGGATGGACGCTTTGGCGGCTGGGGCGGCGGGCGCATCCCCTCGCGCCCTTCCTGGCCGCGGCCATCCTGGGCCGGGCCGCGCTGCTGCTGGTCAGCTTCCCTACCCACGCGCCCGATCTCCTCTTCTGGGCCATCCTGGGCATGGCGCTGGCCCTGGCCGCCGCGCCTCCAAAAGCGCCCGACCCCTGGCCCGACGCTGTTCCCATCCCCCTCGATGGGGAGGCGTGGGCGCTGCTGGCCGTCGCCGCATGGGGAACCTTCGGCTTCAGCCTCAGCGCGGCCTGGCCCGGCGGCCTTTGGCTCTGGCTGCTGGCCCTCGCGCCTCTGCTCGCCCTGGCCTATGCCCTCTCGCCCCCTCGCCCATTCGCCCCCTCGCCCATTCGTCCCCTCGCCCTGGCCATCCTCTTCCTCCCCGCTATCCTCCTGAACCAGCGCATCGGCCCGCCCGCGCTGTTGGCCTGGATCTGGCTTCACGGCGTCCTCATCCTGACTGCATTCCTCCCCGCCTTCGTTCGCGGTTCCAGGCTCGCACTTCAGCGCGCCCTCCTCCTGGCTGTAACGACCCTCGCCCTGGCCCTGCTGCTCACGGCCACGGTGCAGCGCCCCCGCCTGGGCGACATCGCCTACAAGAGCGCCTGGCTGGCTTCCGACCCCAACCAGCGCGACCTCAATTTGCACCGGGCGTTGACTCTGGCCCCTTATGACCATGTCATGGCCGCGGGCATGGCCTGGATCGAGGCCCAGCGGGTGGAAGCAGAGGATGCGTGGGGTGATGAAGCGCGTTTGCAGGGCATTAGCGCACTCTACCAGCGGGCCATCGCGGCCCAACCCCTCGCGCCTGAGCCAGTGATGGGCTACGCCCGCTGGCTGGCCCGCCTGCCCAACGCGCACCCCCACGCCCTGGCCATGTTCGACCGGGGCCTGGCCCTCTCTCCCAACGACATTCAGGCCCTGAACGACCGGGCCATGGAGCTGGCCGCGCTGGGCCGCCCCCACGACGCCCTGGCCGAACTCCAACGCATCCTCGCCCTCGATCCGCTCTACGGCCCCACCTACGGGCATCTGGCCCGGGTCTACCGCCAGCTTGGGGATGAAGACGCCGCGCGGGCGATTTTGGAGGCGGGCCGGGCGAAGGTCCCCTGGTGGGAGCCAACGGATCACTGATTACTTCTCCCCCCATCCTCCCCCGCCCGGAGTGGCGATGCCGATGCGGTTCCCAGCGCGGGCGTGGATGGTGGTCTTGCCGGGCAGACGTTGGGGCTCCCCTCCGTCGCCCGGGATCCGCCAGTTCTCGCCCCGCGCGCCGGGCTCGCCCCCGGCCAGGCCGTAGGGCGCGTGACGTCGCCGCTCGGTGAGCAGGGTCACCGTGGCGTCGGCCAGCAGCTCCACCTCCCGGTAGATGCCGTCGCCGCCCCGGTGCAGGCCCGCGCCGCCCGAGCCATCCCGCAGCTCGTAGCGGGTCACCCGCAGGGGGTAGGCGTAGGCCAGGGCCTCGGCCGGGGTGTTCAGGGTGTTGGTCATGTGCACGTGCACGCCCGAGAGCCCATCGTGCTGCGCGGACGCGCCCATGCCTCCGGCGATGGTCTCGTAATAGGCGAAGCGCGCGCCCGTGCGGGGGTCGGTGCCGCCGATGGTGATGTTGTTCATGGTGCCCTGGGACGCGGCCGGGACCAGGTCAGGCAGGGCCTGGGCAAATGCGCCCAACACCGCGTCGGTGATGCGCTGGGAGGTCTCCACGTTGCCCGCGGCCACCGCGGCGGGGAAGCGGGCATTGACCAGGGAGCCTTCGGGCGCGATGAGGCGCACGGGCCGGAAAAGCCCGGCATTGGTGGGCGCGGCGTCATCGGCCAGCAGGCAGCGGATGACATAGAACACCGCGGAGAGGGTCACCGAATAGACCGCGTTGATCCCGCCCACGGTCTGGGGGTCCGTGCCCGTGAAATCCACGGTCAGCCGGTCGTCCTCCACCCGCACCGTGACCTGGATGCCGATGTCCTCATGACCGAAGCCGTCGTCATCCATGACGTCGCGGAAGGTGAAGACGCCCTGGGGCATGCGGGTGATGAGGTCCCGCACCATGCGTTCGGAATAGTCTTGCAGGTGGGCCATGTACGCGGCCAGGAGATCGGGGCCATAGCGTTCTGCCAGGGCCTGCAGCCGCCGCGCGCCCACCTGTTGGGCCGCGATCTGCGCGGCCAGGTCCCCGCGGCGTTCGTCGGGCGTGCGGCTGTTGCGCACGATGAGGTCGAGCACGCCTTCGTCCACCTCGCCCGCGCGTTGCAGTTTCACGGGCGGGATGATGAGTCCTTCCTGGAAGAGTTCCCGGCCCAGGGGCATGGACCCAGGGGACATGCCGCCCACGTCCGCGTGGTGGGCGCGGCTGGCCACATAGCCGATGAGCCGGTCATGGAGATAGACCGGGGAGACCAGGGTGATGTCGGGCAGGTGGGAGCCGCCGAAGTAGGGGTCGTTCAGGGCCACGATGTCGCCCGGTTCCAGCCGACCGAAACGCTGCAGGCTGGCCTTGACCGAAAGGGGCATGGCGCCCAGGTGCACAGGGATGTGCGCGGCCTGGGCCACCATGTCGGCCTGGGTGTCGAACACCGCGCAGGAGTAGTCGCGGCGTTCCTTGATGTTGGGCGAGTAGCCGGTGCGACCCAGCGCGCCGCCCATCTCCTCAGCGACGGCTGTCAATAAGCTTTTGAGGATCTCAAGGAGGATGGGATCGGGGTTCTTCGACATGGCGTCTATTAAGCTTGCGGGGGTCTGGGTATGTGTGGGTGTACGGGTTTGCAGGTGGC
>JALXCB010000185.1 GCA_026991225.1 Anaerolineae bacterium
CATCTCCCACGCTCACGCCCACCCCCACGCCCACCGCCACGCCCCTGCCGCCAGGCTTTCTCATCGAATTGGGCGCGGGCAAGGACGCCTACCTGAAACAAAACGAGCCCGACGCCAATTTTGGACAGACGACCGACCTCCTGGCCGGGTATCAGCTCTCCGCCGGGGAATTGCAAACCGTCGTTGGGGGCTTCTCCCTCGCCAGCCTTCCTGCCGACGCCACCATCGTTAGCGCCTACCTGGCTCTGCACCTTCAGAACGGCTCCGCCGATGCGCCCACCAGCCTTCGGGCCTACGCGCTGACCCGGGATTGGGAGGAAACGGGCGTCACGTTTGGCAACAGTCAGGATCTCTGGGGAAAAGGCTATGGATCCGCCAGGCAAGACGATCAACAGCCCAGCTGGGTGACTTTCGACGTGACCGATCTGGTGCAAGCGTGGGTGAGGGGGCCATCGCCTGCGTTTGGCGTTGGCGTGCGATCGATCGATGCGCAAAACCCGCCACAACTTGCTGTTTTCGACGCCCACGAAACCCCTTATCTGGGCCCGCGGCTGCGCATCCACTACATCATCGACCAACCTGCATCCATCTATTTGCCCATGCTGGTCACGCCTTGAAAACCTTGACAAGGGACCTATCACAGGTTATAGTCAGATTGTAAGGCGTCTGCCAAACTCTTTCACCCCTTTTTCGTTGCTACTTCGAGGAGGAGTAAGTCATGAAAACGTTCAGCAAGATTGCGCTCCTGGCCATTCTGATCATGGCATTGGCGGTCGTGGTCGCTGCCTGTGCGGGCGGGCCCCAGCCCACCCAGAAGCCCGCGGAAAAACCCGCCGCCACAGAGGCTCCGGCGCAACAGCCCGCGGCGACGGAAGCGCCCAAAGCCGAGGAGCCCAAACTCATCAAGGCGGCCTGGGTCTATGTAGGGCCTATTGGCGATGGCGGTTGGACGTACGCCCACGACCAGGGACGTCTTTACGTGGAAAAGCACGTGCCCAACGTGGAGACGACCTATATCGAGTCGGTGCCCGAAGGCGCGGATGCGGAACGCGTCATCCGCGACCTGGCTCAGAAGGGCTACGATGTGATCTTCACCACGTCCTTCGGCTATATGGACGCGACCGAGACTGTGGCCGAGGAATTCCCCGACACCGTCTTTATCCATATCTCCGGTTATAAGAAGAACGATACGAACTTCGACAATCTTTTTGGCCGCATGTATCAGATGAAATATCTGGCGGGCGTGGCTGCGGCCATGCGATCCGAAAATGGCAAGATTGGCTATGTGGCGCCCTTCCCCATCCCTGAGGTCATCCGCCACATCAACATGGTGGCCAAAGGCGCCCGCTCGGTGAACCCCGACGCCGAGGTGCAGGTGGTCTGGATCAACACCTGGTTCGATCCACCCACCGAACGCGAGGCGGCTGAGACCCTGCTCAACGCAGGCAACGACGTCATCGTCACCGGTGCGGATACGCCCGGCCCGGTGCAGGCCGCCAGCGAAGCGGGGAAATGGGGCCTGGCCTATGACAGCGCCAACGCCTGCGACAACGCGGGCGATGGCTGCATCGGCGTGCCGCACTGGAACTGGGGGCCGGCCTATGCCGAGATCATCGAAGAGGTCCGCAACGGCACCTTCAAGCCCAAGGGCCGCTGGCCGGGCGTGGAGAGCGGCATCGTGGACTTCAAGTTCGGCCCCGCCGCTACTGACGAGATCAAAGCCAAGGTCACCGAGCTGAAGCAGGCCATGATCGACGGCAAGTTCAATCCCGCCGATGGGCCCATCAATGCGCAAAGCGGCTGTCTGGCTGTGAAAGAGGGCGAAACTTTGACCGACGAACAACTGCTTTCCATGAAGTGGTTCTTTGAAGGCGTCAAGGGTGAGATTCCCGAAGCGCAACCTCCCTGCCAGTAAGCGGAACAAGGCTTTCGGGTTCGATTCGAGCTCGGATGCTTCAGGACAGAAACGAGGTCGCGGCCGCCAGGTCGCGGCCTCGTTTGTGCACACAGCTCCGTCATGTCTTCCTCGCCCCCTCCCACCACAGCTTCTGCAAGCCAGGCGCACTCCATCCATTTCTACGTATGGTTGGGATTGGCGGGGCAATTGATCTGGGGAAGCTATCCGGTGACGGCCAAACGGGCCATCATGGAGGCGCCTAAATTTTCATTACTCTTTCTGGCCACGAGCGCGACCGCGAGCATGGGGTGGTGGATCGTCCGACGGCAGGAGTCACGCTCAGGAAGGGACATTTTGCGATTTCTGCTGAGCGAAAAATCACTATGGGCCTTGATGCTGTTCGTGGTTTTGCGATCCGCGACCAATATCCTGGCCATCGATCTCACCCGGGCGACGTGGGTGCAGCTCATCTACCTGCTGACGCCTTTTATGGTCGCCATCCTGGGGTCACTTTTCTTCGGTGAGCGCACGCCGCGATACACTTATCGAGCACTGCTGCTTTCCACGGCGGGCGCGGCCATGGCGCTCGTCACCGATTGGTCCCATATCATGGCGAATTTCGCCCCGCGTGATTTGTGGGGACTGGGCGTAGCCGTCCTTTCGATGCTCAGCCTGGCGTTATATTTTCAGATGATCCGACGCAGCAGTCGCAAACGCGCCAGCAGTGGTATGATCCTCTTTCAGCAAAGCCTAGCTCAGGCCGCGATATTTCTTCTTCTCACCCTGGCGACGGGGGAGGATTGGTCCCGTTGGAGAGATGCGTCTCTCAGTGCGTGGCTGTTCATTTTTTGGGTGGTGTTGGGCGTCTTCATTTCAGGCAACTTCTTACAGATCACGGCCATCAGCGGAACCAGTCCCGCCCTGATCACCAGCCTCATGCCCCTGCGATTGATCTCCGCCATCGCGCTGGGCTGGCTCATTCTGGGCGAACAATTGACTACGGCGTGGCAATGGGTGGGCGCGGGCATCGTCCTGGTCACCGTGTCAGGATATTTGTGGTTGCAAGGGCGGGATTCCTTCCGAACGGCGTTGTAGCTTCACAAACGGCAGCCTCCATCAACGCACCTGCACGGCGTTTTACGCACCGGCTGGGTTGGAGGGAGAAGTTGATTTCGTCAACCGTCAAACGTCATGCGTCATGTCTTGACGTTTTACTCATGACGTTTGACGCTCGTTGCAGACTCGCCCAACGCGGGCTTCAAGTTGCTTTTGCAAACCAACGCAACGCTATTTGTGGAACAATGCAACCTAAACCCGTTTTCCTGCGTAGAGTGGGGTGAAGCATCGATTCAGTATTTTCCATTTCCGCAGATTTTGCAGGAGGCGGTATGACCACGTCGTATCACAATTCCAGTATGCCCCATCAGCGACAATTGCCCGAAGGCGAAAAGTCCGCTCGCAAGCGCCTGTTCCGCAGCGATCAGGACAAGATCATCGCGGGCGTGGCCGGCGGCATGGGGGAGTACCTGAATATGGACCCCACCATCGTGCGCCTGCTGTGGGTGCTGGTGACCCTGTTCACCGGCGGCGCTGCCTTCTGGCTCTACCTGGCGCTGTGGCTGTTCCTGCCTATCGGCGATAACGCCCGCGGCCAGGTGGCGGACCCGGCCATCAAGCTCAGCGAAAAGAGCTTGGGCGTCGTCGCCTGGGCGCTTATCGGTTTGGGCGTTCTATGGCTGCTCGCCAACTTCGGCATTCTGCCCACGCTATGGCACAGCTTCCGCGGCGTGTTCCATGTCATTGGACTGGTGTTCTGGCCGCTGGTGTTGCTGGCCATCGGCTGGCTCATTCTCACCAAATTGGGCCACACCCAGGCCATCTCACAAAAAGTAAAAGGCGGCGTACCCGAGGCCGATTCAGTGAGAGCAAGCGTGCGCAGCGGCTATCAGACCGTGCGCGAGAAAACGCCGCTGAAACGCAGCAAGGAGGATCGCATCTTGCTGGGCGTGTGTGCGGGCATCGCCCACTGGTTGAACATGGATCCCATTGTCGTGCGCATTTTGTGGGCGCTATTCAGCCTTGCCAGCCTGGGCACGGGCGTCATCCTCTACATCCTCATGGCCATCATCATGCCCGAGGATGACAGCGACGGCGCTATCGAGACCGTGGAAGGCGAGGTGCTCGATCCGGTCACCACGTCTGCTGAAAAAACCAACTGACCAGCCCTTTACCTCTCCCCAACGGCCCCTGTCCAACCCAGGATGGGGGCTTTTGCGCGCGGCGCCAGCCACGGATGCGGCGAAAAAGAGACTGTATCAATTTAGTCGGTGCAACCATGTTTGGCCCCTTGCCCCGCCGACTCGAGGTCGGGGCTAGGGGCCTGTGGCCGCCTGTCTGCCTGCGCAGACAGGTCTAGCCGGACGAAAAATGTCCCCGGAGGGGGACATGCGGCGGAACGCCCTCAGACCTGAATTCATTCGGCGTTTGGAAAATGGACCGACCGACTAAACTGTTACAGTGTCAGCGAAAAAGGGTGCGTTTCAATTTGGGGGCAAAAAATCATCGTCGATTCGTCGCCAAGCACTGGCCGAGTAAACTCGGGCTTTTTGGGCGCTTCGCGCCAGTGGTCGACCTTCGTCGACCTATTGCATACGGTGAAAATGGACGGCGGAGGCCGTCCACTGGCCGCAGGCCTGAAGCGCCCGACTTGAGTCGGCTAGTGCGCCCCATTTTTGAAACGCACCCAGCGAAAAAACGATTGTTGACAAGGCTCTTTTTCTGGACTAAAATAGAATTGCTGCGCGAACTCGCCATCGCCATGCTTTTCAGGTGTCTGCTTGAAAACAACGCACCATTTCGCATTGAGCCAACGGCAAATTATCCAAGTCGTTCCCTGTGAAAAGCCCGTGCTCCGGGCCCCCAAAGTGCACCAAGGCGCTATGTCACAATGACATGGCGCTTTTCTTTTTCCCTCGCAGCCAACCAATCTCCATTCCCATCTTTCTTTCCTGGCTTCCAATGCTGGAGGCCCCAACACCAAAGGAGGTTTTGCTATGACAGCAACGACTCTCGCAGGGTTTCACAATCGCGTCGCCCGCATCGACTTGAGTACAGGCTCTATCAGCTACGAACCGGTTGATGACGAACTGGCCCGCAAATACCTGGGCGGCCGCGGCCTGGGCGTGAAGTATGTGTTCGACCATGGCATTCATGATCCTCTGTCGCCCGACAATATGTTGGCCATCATGACCGGCCCCCTCACCGGCTCCGAGGTGAAGATGAGCGGCCGCCTCAGTGCAGTCACCCGCAGCCCCCTCACCGGCACCATCGCCGACAGCCACATGGGCGGCTGGACCGCAGCGTACATGAAATGGTCGGGCTTCGACGCGCTGCTCATCACCGGCAAAGCCGATCATCCCGTGTATCTGCTCTGCAAGGATGGCGAGGTCAGCATTGAGGACGCCAGCGATGTCTGGGGACTGACCACTCACGAGACGCACAAAGCCCTGATGGAGAAACATCCTGGCAAGTATGTGGACGTGATGGCTATTGGCCCCGCAGCCGAAAATGGCGTGCGCTTCGGCAACTGGGTGAACAAGGACGATCGGGCATGCGGACGCGATGGCACGGGCACAGTGGGCGCCAGCAAGAATATCAAGGCCATCGTCTTCGTGGGCGACAAAAAGAACCAGCCCAAGCCCGCGGATCGGGATGCGTTCAAAGCGGCGGACAAGAAGGCCCTCTCCGCCATCATGGCCGAGGCCAATATCACAGCCCCGCGCAAGGGCGGCCTCAGCGTCTACGGCACAAACGTGCTTATGAACATCACCGGCAGCATCGGGGCGCTGCCCGCCTGGAACGGCAAGAAAGCGTCCTTTGTCACCGATGACGGTGAAGAGCTCTATGAGCACATCTCGGGCGAGCGGGTGCGTGAGGAAATCCTCGTGGGCGATCCCACCTGCCATGCCTGCCCTGTCGCCTGCAAGATCGAGGTGGAGGTGCCCGAAGGCAAATTCAAGGTTCACATGGAAAGCGTGGAATACGAATCCATCTGGGCCTTGGGGGCTATGTGCGGCAATGACAACAAAGAGGCTGCGGCTTACATGATTGACATGGCCAACCGCTTCGGCATGGACACCATCGAACTGGGCGTGACCCTGGCCATGTATATGGAAGCCAGCGAAAATGGCTGGACCGTGAATGGCGAGACCCTCAACTGGGCCGATGTCGACGGCATGATCGCCATGATCGAAAACATCGCCTACGCCAAGACCGAGGCGGGCAAGCTGCTGGGCCTGGGGGCAGCCGGCGCGGCCGAGAAGCTCGGCCATCCCGAGATCGCGATGAGCGTGAAAGGACAGGCCATTCCCGCCTATGACCCTCGCGGCCTCAAGGGCATGGGCATCGCCTACGCCACCAGCAACCGCGGCGCCTGCCACCTGCGGGCCTACACCCCCGCGGCCGAGCTGGGCGTCATGCCCTTCGGCTCCCTCAAAGTGGACCCGCTGGAGTGGAAAGGCAAGGGCGAACTCACCAAGGTGTTCCAGGATATCCACGCCATCTCCGACAGCTTCGACATCTGCAAATTCAGCGCTTTCGCCGAAGGCGTGGACGAATATCTGGAGCAATACAACACCTTCACCGGGGCCAACCTTACTGCGGACGAACTTCTGCAGGCGGGCGAGCGCATCTACAACCTGGAGCGCTATTACAACAACCTGGTGGGCTTCCGCGAAGGCAGCGACTATTTGCCCGAACGCTTCCTCAAGGAGCCCAGCACCGTGCCCGGCTCCAAGGGCCATGTCTGCGAACTCGATCTGATGCTCGATGAGTATTACAAGGCCCGCGGCTGGGAGAACGGCGTGGTGCCCGAATCCAAGCTCAAGGAGCTTGGCATCCTCTAGTTACGACGCCCCCATCTTTTCCCCCGCAAGGCGCTGCTGTTGCCCAGGCAGCGCCTTTTTCGCGTCTTTTTCGCTTTCCCGCTCGCCCATCATCCCGGCATCGGCTATAATCGATAGAAGCCGTTTTCACCCAATGCAAGATACGCCCATGCCCTCATCAATCCGCACCGCCGCCTTGAGCCTGCTCATTACATGGCTCCTCCTTTCGGGCTGCACGGCTACGCCGCAGCCCCAACCTCCGAACACGCTCGCGCCTCCCGCTCCCACGCCCACACCATCCCCCACACCCTCACCCGCGCCCACTCCTCGCGCTTACCAGGTCACCATCTGGGCGCCTTACATCGGCTTTCTGGAACAGAAAACCCTGACGGACAACGCGGATAGGCTCAGCGAGGTAAACTTCTTCTGGTATGAGCTGGGCGCAAACGGGGAAATCCGGGGGAGCGTGCAAAGCGAGGCGGGGTTGAACGCGGCCCGAGAAGCAGGCCTGAGCGTGCTTCCCTCCATCCTCAACGGCGACTTCGACCGGGAACGGGTGGCCGCCATCATCCATGACCCCGACAGGCGGGCGGCCCACATCGCGGCCATCGTGCAGTTGGTGATGGAAAATGATTTCGATGGCATTGATATCGACTATGAGAGCCTGTTTGCTGAAGATCGCGACGCATTCACCGCGTTCATCCAAGAGCTGGCCGCGGCGTTGCACGCCCAAAACAAACTGCTCTCCACCACCGTGCACCCCAAGACGGGCGAGGGAGGCGCATGGGGCGGGCCCCAGGCTCAGGATTGGGCGAAGCTGGGCGCGGTCTCGGATGAATTCAAGATCATGATCTACGATTATCACCACGGGGCCAGCGAAGCCGGGCCCATTGCCCCGCCAGGCTGGGCAGATCAGGTGTTGAGCTACGCGGAAAGCCAGGTGGAGCCGGGCAAGATATTCATGGGCGTTCCTTTCTATGGCTACGACTGGGTGGGTTCGAAAGGGGAAAGCATCGAGTGGCGGCAGGCGGTGAAGCGGGCGAAAATGTACAACGTTCGGGTGCAGCGGGATGCGAGTTCAGGCGAAGCGTGGTTTACCTATGACGATGGACGACACACCGTGTACTTTAACGACGCGGAAACGCTGCGCGGGCGGCTAGAGATGATGCTCGACAAGCATCCTGACATTGCTGGGGTAAGCATCTGGCGTTTGGGCGGGGAGGACCCGATGAACTGGGCGGCGCTGCACGAGATGCTCCGCGAGAAGTAGCGACGCCTGGAAGATGCAATCCAACAGGGTGCGTCCCAAATTATGGGCGCGTTGCGCCTGGCGCCCCGGAGGTGAACCTCCGGGCTAGAAACGACGCCTCCTCGAGGGGGCTTTCCGAGCCAGCCCGCGCCCACAGCCGGGTTCACCCGGCGTGGTTTTGTAGCCCGGCGCTTCAGCGCCGGGTGGAGCCCGCATGACCGAATTCCTGATGACAACGCGATTTGCCAAAATTTTAGGACGCGCCCATCCAACAAACCACATTGACACGTGAGATAGCCTACTTTACAATGAATGCACGTTTCTCCTGCCATCCGTCCCCATCTCTGTAAAAAAGGAGCGCCCATGTAAGAAAGTGTGCCATCCTGTCCATTTCCGCATTCCCAAAACTCTAATCGTTTCATAGGAGGAACCCTCATGCACAAAAAGAAAATCCTCATTTTGACTCTCATCGCATTGCTGGCTATGCTGCTGGCGGCATGCGGCGGTGGAAAAGCCACCGAAGCCCCCAAGGCCACCGAAGCCCCGGCCGAGGCCAAACCCACCGAAGCCCCCGCGGCCGAAGCTCCCTCCGGCGAAAAGGTCACTCTGACCATCGAAAGCTGGCGTAACGACGACCTGACTATCTGGCAGGACGTCATTATCCCCGCCTTCAACAAACACTACCCCAACATCGAAGTCGTCTTCGCGCCCACCGCTCCGGCCGAATACAACGGCGCGCTCAACGCCAAGCTGGAAGGAGGCACCGCTGGTGACCTCATCACCTGTCGCCCCTTCGATGCCTCCCTGGCTCTGTTCGAGAAGGGCTATCTGGCCCCCCTTAACGACCTGCCGGGCCTGGACAACTTCAGTGACGTAGCCAAGAGCGCCTGGATCACCGACGACGGCTCTACTGTCTTCTGCGTGCCCATGGCCTCCGTCATCCACGGCTTCATCTACAACAAGGACGCCTTCGACGAACTGGGCCTGAGCGAACCCCAGACCGTGGATGAATTCTTCCAGGTGCTGGACAAGATCAAAGCGGACGGTACCTACTACGCCCTGGACATGGGCACCGCGGATCAGTGGGAAGCCGCGACCATGGGTTTCCAGAACATCGGGCCCAACTACTGGAAGGGTGAGAAAGGCCGTCTGGGCCTGATCAACGGCACGGAGAAATTCACCGAGCCCCAGTACGTGGCCGTGTGGCAGCAGTTAGCCGAATGGACGCCCTACCTGCCCGACGGCTTCCAGGCCCAGAGCTACCCCGATTCCCAGAACCTCTTCACCCTGGGCAAAGCCGCTATCTACCCCGCGGGCTCCTGGGAGATCGCCCTGTTCAACCAGCAGGCCGACTTCAAGATGGGTGCGTTCAAGCCCCCGCTGCCCGAGGGCGCGGACAAATGCTACATCAGCGACCACACCGATATCGCCCTGGGCATGAACGCGGCCACCGAGCATCCCGAGGAGGCCAAGAAATTCCTGGAATGGCTCACCACGCCCGAATTCGCCGAGCTCTACACCAACGCCCTGCCCGGCTTCTTCTCCCTCTCCAACCACAAGATCAACGTCGAGGATCCGCTGGCCCAGACCTTCATCAGCTGGCGGGATGAGTGCGAGTCCACCATCCGCAATTCCTACCAGATCCTCTCCCGCGGCGAACCCAACCTGGAGAACGAGCTGTGGCGGGTCAGCGCTCAGGTCATCAACCACGACATCACCCCCGAGGAAGCCGCTCAGCAGATTCAGGAAGGCCTGGACAAGTGGTACACGCCCGGCATGTTCTCGGCACCTCCCGCCACCGAAGAGGGTAAGAAGGAGGAAGAGACATCCAAAGCCGAGATGCCGCCCAGCGACATCAGCGGCGAACTCACCATCGAAAGCTGGCGTAACGACGACCTGGCCATTTGGCAGGACACCATCATCCCTGCCTTCAACAAGCACTATCCCAACATCAAAGTCACCTTTGCGCCCACCGCGCCGGCCGAATACAACGGCGCGCTCAACGCCAAGCTGGAAGGGGGCACCGCCGGTGACCTCATCACCTGCCGCCCCTTCGATGCCTCCCTGGCCCTGTTCGAGAAGGGCTATCTGGCCCCCCTCAACGACCTGCCGGGCCTGGACAACTTCAGCGACGTGGCCAAGAGCGCCTGGA
>JALXCB010000186.1 GCA_026991225.1 Anaerolineae bacterium
GGCAAAAAGTGGTGGCGATACCTTAGCAGTTACAAGCTTTTTCAAGAATCCGTGCATTTTTCGCTTTCCGGCCCCGCCCGGAGCTGAAGCCTCCGGGCTACGCAACCACGCCGGGTGAACCCGGCTTTGGGCGCGGGCTGGCTCTGAAAGCCCCCTTGAGGGGGCGTCGTTTCTAGCCCGGAGGTTCACCTCCGGGTGGCCGAGACCGAAAACGCCTGATTTCAAAATGCGTTTGGTTTAGGTGGGGTGAACGAATCAGCCCGGTTTTCCTGGTTTTCCGGCTTTCTGCTCTACCAGTTTACTGGCTTCCTGGCCTCCGTCCCGCTGCCAACGCGCCCGGCGCTGGCGGTAGAAGGCGGCCATGTAGGCGCGCAGAATGCTGGTGACGGCCTCTTGCAGCAGCGCCCGTTCCGCAAAGGTCGCGGGCCGGATGACCGCCTCATCGGCAATCAGGGTGTAGCGAATCGACGCCATCAGCCGTTGGGGGGCGTCGGGGAGCAGGAGGAGGTTGGACCAGCCCTGGCGGGCCTTGTACGCCAGCAAATCGAGATACGCCTGGTCCCAATCCACCAGCGTCAGGCTCTCGGGCGGAATCTGACGCTCCTCGCCCGCGTGCGTCTGCGCTTCGCGCAGCCCGCGCTCGCCGCTGGCCATCGTCTGCACCCGAACAGACCTATCCACCCGCACGTGGATGCCGGGGTCCGCCTCCAGGATCAAAAACGCCTCCTGCATGAATGCATCAGGGCCGGAGGGGCGCGGGCTGCTGGGGGTGGGCCTGGGCGTCGCGGGCCTGGGGCCCTCGGCGGGCGGCTTCATCCCCTCCCGCGCCAGATACGCCCGGAATTGGGCCATGTAGGCCGCGCGCACTGCGAAAATGTCCAGCGTCTCCAGCAGGTCGATATAATCCGGGTGGGGGCCGGGCAGCGCGGAGGAGCGCTTCAGGCTCAGGTTCTTGCCCTTCAGGCGCACGCCGCGGCCGAATAGCTGGATGATCTGCGATCCCTCGCTGCGCCCGATATTCATCAGCCCCATGTTGGACACGCGCCACGAATTCCAACCCTCCATGAACTTCTTGGCCCCGATCAGCACATGGATGGGAGAATCGGGCCGGTTGACGCCGCGGAAGAGGGAATCTCCGACGACGTCTTCCTCCAGTCGGATGTCGGGGGCGTGTTCTTCCACCAGGCTGCGAAAAACCGCGGGGTTGCCGATGTAAATCAGGCCGAAGTAGGCGTCCGCGCCGGGCGCCCGCAACCCGATCTCTCCCTTGCCGCCGCGGATATCGGCCAGGTGCAAGCCGCCGCCGGCCGGGGCGTGGAAGACGCGGGCGAGGATGTCGTCGTACAGCGCCCGGGCGTCGACGCCCAATGCCTTCAGGAAGGGGAAGCGATCCCGAAAGGCGTCCTCGCCGTCCGGCCCGAGCAGCCCGCTTTCCCCTTTCAGCAGCCTGTCGATCATCCCGATGGCCCAGGCGCGGTCTCGCAGCGCCTTGTGCAAAAAGAGGACGACGGTGAACGCGTCGCTGCTCACCCGCCTGTCGTCGCTGGAAAAGGCTGCACGCGATTTCCTGTCCTTGATGGTGTGCCCCACGAACACCCACAGGGGCTTTTCCAGGTTGTAGGGGCGCAGTTCCGATGGATGGGTCTCATAGAGGCGGAGTTGCTGGTAGAAGGAAAGCAGATTGCCCAGCAGCAGGATGTTGGTGTGATCGGGCCGATGTCCCTCCTGCAGATTGAGGATGCGGAAGTTCTTGCCGAAGCCGTCGCCGTAGAAATAGCGGTAGGAATAGTCGAAGAGGATGGCCCTGCCGTAGTCCTGGATGAGCCGGTCATCGCCCGCGGCGGCCAGGGCCTGGCCGAAGGTGGCGCTGTATTCGAAGGTGAAGCCGGTCTCGCCCAGGGCTTCCCGATAGCTGCGCCAGGCCTCCCCGCCCGCGCCTTTATGCCCCTCATCCACGAAAATCAAATTCCGTCCCTCGAACGCGTCCACGGGAACCCGCACCCCGCCGCCTCGCTTTTCCTCCACCAGCTTGGTGATCTCCAACACCTGAATCTCGTGAGGCGCGCGCCACAGCGTCGCCCGATGCAGGTCGAACCGCCGCGCGGGGATGCCGGAGAGGGCCAGCTCCTGCAAATGCTGGTCGGAGAGCCCTTCGTTGGGGGTGATGAGCAGGATGTTGTCGAGAGGCTCCTGGTGGTAGTGGAGAAACTGGTGGTAGTTGAGATGCAGGATCAGGGTCTTGCCGCTGCCGGTCGCCATCCAGTACGCCAGCCGGGTCAGGTTCTCCGGGGTGAAAGGTTCGCTGAGCAAGTGGGGGAAATGCGCATGCACGAAGGCGTTCAGCGCGGCCAGCCAGGCCTCCCCGCGGCGGAACAGGCCATCCAGGACGATCTCGGTGTAAAGCGCGGCCAGGTATTGGAAATAGCGCAGGGTGATGGGCTGCGGTCGATGACGGTTGATTTGCGCCAGGTGCGAACGGATATGCTCGTCATAGCGCGCCAGGTCGTCGGGGGGGATGCGAACCTGGTCGCCGCGGGCGAGGAAGTGGTGGAAAAGATGGCTGCGCCCGTCGCTGGCGACGCCCTCCGCCACATGCTTGCAGTCCGCCAGCAAAGCCTGGGCGCTGTCATACCCCAGCAGATGGTGGAGCCAGGCCAGCAGAATCAGCCGGTGTTCGAGTCGGGCCTCGCGGCCAGATTGCGTCGCCATCACACGCGTCCCGCCTGTCGATTGAACGCCTGAAACCAGGTCTGAAAGGCGGCGAAGGTGGGAAACGTTTTCGTCTCCTGTCGGGTGACGCCGCCCTCTTCGGTGGGGTCCATGTCCAACACCCAGATGATGTGAAACTCCCGATCCTCTCGCCCCTGGCTGCGGGCGTGATCGATATCCTCATAGTTCACCAGACACAGGAACGCCTTCGATCCCGAGGCGGACAGATCGGTCACCAACCGCCACAGCGAGGCGAACTTGCGCCAGTTCTTGCGCCAATAGCGCCGGGGATGGCTGTCGCGGGGGCGTACATGTCGGTGATCCGTCTTGAGGAATTCGAAGACCACCCAGGCCTCTTTGGCTGGAAGATAGTAGATGCTGTCGATATCGAAGCCGAAGGTGGGCGCGCCGTCCAGCAATTCGATGATGAGCTGCTTGCTGGCGTCGTCGTCCTTGCGGATGGGCTTGGAATGATCGGGCATGGCGCTATCTCCACAAGTCGAAGAGGGCGTCGAGAGCGTTCGCCTGGGGGATGAAGGCGTCGCCGTTGACGAAGATGGCGTCCAGGTCTTCCAGGGGGATGTGCGCGGTCACGAACTCCCGATCCCGCACATAATCCTCCCGCCGCCAGCCCGCGGTCTCCCGCCAGATGACCGCGGCCCGGCGTCCCTCGCGGGTCTCGCCCCGGTAGACCAGGTAACGCCGCCCGGCGTCGTCGTACGTCTCCCGTTTTCGCACTTCCAGGCCGATGAGATAGTTGAAGGTCTCGGGCAGGTCCACGGGCTGCTCCCGCAGCTCGCCATCCCGATGGATGCGCAGCCGGTAGGAGAAGGGCGTTTGCAGCCTGGCGACATGATGCAGCCGCGTGGCGCTGCCGCGGCTCTCCCACGACAGGGCGTAGCGCAGCAGGTACTCGTCGCCGAAGCGCTGGCGGGCCTGACGACCGCTTTCCTCGTCGAAGGTGATGTTGTCGAGCGCGTCTTCGTAGGATTCCAGGCGGATGACTTTGAGGATGCGCGGACCACGCGCGACCTCTTCTCCCGAAGCGATCCGCTGGGGCTTGCCCCCCTTCCACTCGGGCGCGAAGATCACTTTCTGGATGCGCGGGAGGAGTGCGCTATCGAAATGGTCGCCCATCTCCACCAGGATGAACCGCCTCCGCCCGCCATCCTCCCGGTTGAGCTCGATGACGGCATGGCCTGTGGACCCGGAGCCGGCGAAATAATCCAGCACGATCTGCCGGGGCTCATGGGTTCCCAACTGGATGATGCGTTTGATCAGGGAGACCGGCTTGGGGTTGGTGAAGACCGCGGTTCCGAAGAGGGCTTGCAGGGTCTTCGTGCCGTCCGCGGTGGTTTCCACGTCATCCCACCAGGTTTTGGCCACGCGGCCCCTGGCTTGCGCCTCGAACAGGTAACGCTTGCGCATGGGCGCGCCCTCGCCCGTCTTCCCGAACACGATGCGCCCCTCGGCCATCAGCCTCTCGAACGTTTTGTGGTCGTTTTTCCAACTGCAACCGGGGTTGGGGCGATACACCTTGCCCGTTTTGGGGTTGCGAATTTCATATTGCTGGTTGGGCCGCACGCCGCCCACCTGGAAGGGGTCCGCTTTCCAGGGGCCGCGGGGGTCGTTGTCGGGGTTCGCGAAGCCCTCCAGGGGATCGGGCAGGCGGAAATGGGAGCGATGTTGGATGAAATGGCGGATGTCGCGGGCGTAGACCAGATTGTGGGTGTGGCTCACCGAGATGAGGGCGGTGTTCGTCACCGTTTTGGTGGAATTCCAGAGGATGTCGGCGATGAAATTCTCCTCGCCGAAGGACGCGTCCAGAAGTTTGCGCAGGGCCGCGATCTCATGGTCGCTGATGGAGGCGAAGAAGAGACCGTCCGGGCGCAGCAGCCGTAGCAGCGCCGGGCCCGTGCGGTCGGCCATCATGCTCATCCACGAAGCGTGGCGATAGCCGTCTTTGTAGGGGAAGCCATCCTTGCCCGTGTTGTAGGGCGGGTCGATGTAGACGCACTTCACCCGTCCGCGATACTGTTTCTCCAGCAGATTCAACGCCTGCCAGTTCTCGCCGTGGATCAGCAGCCCGTCGGTCATCCCGTCCAGATCATCGAAGGCCGCCAACAGGCTGTCGGTGAATGTCTGCGAAAAATGCCGGGTGTCCAGAGTCAGGGTGGGGTGCGCGGCGAGAAAATCCAGCCGCTCCTGCCGCCCCTGGGGGATGGCTATCGAAAACAGCGCCCGCCACGCCCGCCACTGCGCCTCGTTCTCTGCGATCTCCGGATGAAAATCGGCGGGGATGACGCCCACGGCGATGAGATAAAACGTCTCGGTGACGAACTTCTTTTTCTCCCAGAGCATCTTCTGGAAGTCCTCGATCTGGGCCAGCAGGTCGATGATGGGGCGCCCGATGCGTTTGATCAGCGTCATGCGCTGGAACCAGCCCGGCGCCAACGCTTCTCCCCCCGCTTCCAGCTCATCCAGGTCGAGGACGTCGTTTTTGAGATAGAAGTCCAGTTCGCGGGAGAGAAAGCCGCGCAGGTCTTTGTGGATGAAGTAGTCGCGGGCGTTGCGGGCGGTGTACTGGCGCAGGTGATGGGCGAGGTAGGAGACGGGTCGGCCCTGGGCGTCGCGGCGTCGCTCCGCGGTCAGTGCGGCCGCCGCCTCGGGGTGGTCCGCCACCCGCTGGAGGATGGCTTCCAGAGCGTCCTGGTTGATGCGGGCCTGCTGGCGCGTTCGGCCATAGCGGGCTGTTTCTTCCGCGGTCAGGGGCCGGTAGAGGAAGGGGATGATGAGTGCGCGGGGCGTTTCCTCCCAGACGACGGCGTCCGGCAGAGGCAGGAAGAAGCGCTTGTCGCCCTTGACGTTGTCTTGCGCCACGTCTGCGGCCCGCAGCTCGAAGCGAACCGCGACGCCGTTGGGAGCCTGCCAGGCGTAGTCGAAAAACCGCTCCGCGGTTTTGACGAAGTATTGGTCATGGTTGGCCCAATACAGGTAGACCTCTTCGCCGTTGTAAGGAATCGCATAACGCGCTTTTTTGGCGTAACGTCGCCGGGAGATGAAATCGCCGTCCTGGTAATAGCGGCTGAAAAAGGCGTAGAGATGATTGTAGACTGCGGCTTCCAGGGCCTGTCGGGCCTGCGGATCCAACGCCTCGCGCGCCATCGCCTCTTCGATGATTCGGGGCAGGGTTTCGTCCATCCAATGCTGGATGACCCGCCGCTTATGATTCATGATGCGGTAGATCCCGAAGTCGAGATCCGCGCTTTCGAATCGAAACAGGTCGCGTAGCAGCTTTTGGAATCGGGCCTGGATGTCGTTCATCGAAGCAGGTTGGCTGGGAGGGGTGAAGCGACGTGCATGGGGCATTGCAAGAATCCTATCCCCATGCAGTACAATACGTCAAAAGAACGCCTTCATTCTCACACAGACGTTTTCCTTCGGTCAAGGCGTCCGTCCGGATAGCTGGCGAGCCGCCTGCCGATACGAACGAAAAAACGCCTCGCGGTCACGTGGGCGCGGGAAGCCAGGCACGTAATGCGTAATGCGTGATGCGTAAGGACCTCACGGATTACGCATTACGCATTACGCATCACGCCGGTTGCAGACTCGCCCAACCGTGGCTTTGCGAACCTTCAGCAACCAGCGATCATTCGATTTTCAAAGCAGGAGGCCCAACATGAAAATCGCCACCGTTGCGCAGATGCGCGAGATGGATCGAACCGCCATCGAAACTTACGGCATCTCCGGCCCCATCCTCATGGAGAACGCGGGCGAGGCCGCGTATTACGTCATGCTGGGCGAATTGGAGGGGGTGGCCGGGCTGGATATCGTGGTCGTGTGCGGCAGCGGGCACAACGGCGGGGATGGGCTGGTGGTGGCCCGCAAGCTCCATTCCATGGCCGCGCGGGTGCAGATTTTCTGCCTGGGGAATCCCGCCAAATTCGATGACACCGTGCGTCCCTTCTACGAGATGGTGCAACGCCTGGGCATGCCCTTCATCCTGTTGCCCGACGACGCCTCCCTCGACATGCTGGCCGCGGCGCTGGAGGAGGCGGACGCGGTGGTGGACGCCATCTTCGGCACGGGTTTGAGCCGGGAGGTGGGGGGACGCTACGCCCGGGCCATCGAACTCATCAACGCCAGCCCCGCGCCCGTGTTCAGCATCGATATCCCCTCCGGCATTCAGGGCGACACGGGCCAGGTCATGGGCGTGGCCGTGCGGGCCGACGCCACGATCACCTTCGGTCTGCCCAAACCGGGCAATCTCATCTATCCTGGCTTCGACTATGGCGGCGACCTCTACGTCACCCACATCTCCTTCCCGCCCGAACTCTATCGCAAAGACGACCTCCATCTGGCTGTCTCCCCCTTCCACCCTCTGCCCCAGCGCCCGGGGGACGCGCACAAGGGGTCGGTGGGCAAGGTCATGTTCGTGGCGGGCGCGGCGCGCTATCTGGGCGCGCCCTATTTCGCGGCCATGGGCTTCCTACGCGCGGGCGGCGGGTTGGCCTATCTGGCCACGCCCGAGACAGCCGCGCCCTTCATCGCCGCCAAAGGCAATGAGATCGTCTTCCTGCCGCAGACGCCCACCCACGCGGGCAGTCTGGCCCTGAGCAATCTGGATGGTTTGCTGGACGCCAGTCAGGAGATGGCCATGGTCTGCCTGGGCTCGGGCGTGTCGCTGGAGCCGGAGACGCAGGCATTGGTGCAGGAGCTGGCCCGCCGCGTGGAGAAGCCTCTGCTCATCGATGGCGACGGACTCACGGCCATCGCCGGGCATCCCGAACTCATCCGCGAACGTCAGCATCCCACCATCCTCACGCCCCATCCGGGTGAAATGGCCCGTCTGCTTGGCGTCTCGGTGCGGGAGGTGCAGGCGGATCGGGTGACCGCGGCCTTGCGCGGCGCGCAGGAATGGAACGCCACCATCGTGCTCAAAGGCGCACACACCCTCATTGCCCATCCCGACGGCCGGGCGTATTTCAATCTCAGCGGCAATGCGGGCATGGCCACCGCGGGCAGCGGCGACGTGCTGACCGGAATCATTGCGGGCATGTTCGCCGCATTCCATTTCGATTTCGAAGCCGCGGTCCGCATGGGCGCGTTCATCCATGGGCTGGCGGGCGATCTGGCCGCGCTGGAGTTGGGCGAAGGGCTGGTCGCGGGCGACATCCTGGCCCGCACGCCCGAAGCCATCCAGTTCTACCGGGAGGAGCATCTGGCCCTGGCCGAAAGCTATTACGGCAAGATCACGGCGCTGTGAGCCGGCGCACTCCCCTCCCGAGCTCCCCATGCTCTCCACGCCCCAAGGCCTTCGCGTGGGCGTCGGCGGCGTGATTATGGCGCGGGCGGCATGATGGTGACGGTGGGCGGCATGGGCGGCGCGGACGTAGCGGTCGGCGCCCGCATCGTAGGCGCAGGAGGCTGCGGGGTGGGCGTAGGAGGCTGCGGGGTGGCCGTGGACGGAACCATGGTGGGCGTGGGCGGGGTCATGGTGGCCGCAGGGGGCTGATGCGTGGGCGTCTGCGCGGGCTCCGACGTGGGAGGCGGGGTGGCCATAGGCGGCGTTGTGGCGGTGGGCGGCCCGGGCATGACGGGCGTGGCGGTGGGCGGCTGGACCGTAGGCGCAGGCGGCGAGGTGGGCGTGGGCTGCGGCATGGTGGGCGTAGGAGGCGCGGCGGTCGCGGTGGGCTGCGGCATGGTGGGCGTAGGAGGCGCGGCGGTCGCGGTGGGCTGCGGCATGACGGCCGTAGGCATGACTATAAGAGTTGGGGAGGGCCTTGCCGAGGGCGTAGGCGGAAGGGGCGTCCCGGATGGGGCCGCGGGTTGAATGGGCTGGGCAGGCGTCGAGGCGGGGGTAGGCTGGGCGTTGGGATACAGGAGCTCCAGCACGCGAGCGGCGGCGCTGATGGCCCGGTCCACGGTCGCTTCATGGGATGGCGTTTGCAACCGCAAAGTTGTGAGCTGGTCCAATTGCCGGAGGAGGATGGCGCGCGGCTCGGCTTGCGAGGCGACGGCGTTGAAGATCGTCGGATCGTGCAGGAGCCGGGCGACATCATCGAGAATGGCGACGTAGGCCGCGAGCGCGTCGTCCATGGTCGCGTCGTCGCCTTGAGAGGCCAGGCGAACGGCTTCATCCAGGCGGTGTTGAGCCAGTTCCAGACGCCAGAGGATGTCATCGCGACGGAGGATGGAGCGGGCCTGTTCGGATAGGCGTTTGACCGGGTAGAGAGGAGCGCCAGGAAGGGCGCCGCGAGCCGCGGAGACGATGCCCGCGCTCAGCGTCACGATGAGGATGAACGCCAGCGCCGCGGCCAGGGGCTGCCATCCCAGGCCCGAGCCCCGCCATCCCGATAGGAAGGCCCGCCATCTTTGGAGCAGGCCCGGAGCCGCTGGTTGCGTACGGGCGGGGACTGCCCGCCGGGCTTGATCCGCGGCGATGCGCTTCATCAAATTGCTGCGGACGCGACGCTTGAACGCGGGATCGGGCGCGAGTCGCTTCCCTGCATCATGGAGTCGGGCCGCGGCTTGCAAGATGGCCAGACTCTCCTCGCTGAGTTCGGGGTGTTTTTCCACACAACTCGCCAGGGTCGCGCCTTGCCGCAGGGCGTTGAGGCAGGAGTCCAGAATGTCGTTTTCGTTCATGCGACGGTTCTCATGGGAGCGAGTTGCTTGGCGAGTTTTTTCAATGCCCGATGTTGCAGAACCCGCAATGCGCCGGGGCGTTTGCCCAGGACCGGGGCGATGTCATCATAGGATGCGCCATCGAAGAACCGCATCGTCAGCAAGGTTTGCTCATCGGGAGAAAGGGTGGTCATGGCCTGACGCAGTTGCTGGATGTCTTCCTGACGGAATAGGTTTTCCTCGGGAGAGGGGGTTTCGTCCATCAGCGCATGGCCCATGTCTGTCATCATTTCGTAGGAACGATGCTTTTCAGCGCGGCGGGCGTCGTTGATAACCAGATTGTGTGCGATGCGATAGAGCCAATGCAGAAAGGGACGCTCAGGGCGAAAGCGGTCGATGGCTTGCCACGCCCGCCAGAAAACCTCCTCGGTCAGGTCCTCGACATGCTGCTGCGAGGGCACGCGCAGCGCGATGTAGCGGTAGATCGCGTCCACGTGCTGCTCGTAGAGACGCGCGAAGGCTTCTGCGTCGCCTTGCTGCGCCTGACGTATCCAGATCCGTTCGTTGGCTGCGGCTGTGTCGGGCATGAGTTCTGCAAAAGAAAGGGATGAGCGCGCAGCGCTCATCCCCAGGCTGGGTTCAGATCAGTGACCAGGCATTCCCGGCATCCCTGGCATCCCTGGCATCCCTGGCATGCCAGGCATGGAGGGGGAGCCGGGCGTAGGCGTGGGCGCCGGGGCCGCGGGCGTGGGCGAGGAGATGGGGGCCGCGGGCGCTCCTGGCGTGGGTGCGACGGGGGGCTGCGGCGCGACGACGGGTGGGGT
>JALXCB010000187.1 GCA_026991225.1 Anaerolineae bacterium
TTCGCGCCTGTGGTCGACCTTCGTCGACCTGATTTCCATCATGAACATGGACGGCGGAGGCCGTCCACTGGCCGCAGGCCTGGAATGGTACGACTTCAGTCGACAGCATAGGCGACCACAGCAGACCTAAACGCGTTTTGTCAGTCAATCAGCGTCAAGCGTCATGCGTCATGAGCTGACGTTTGACGCCCGTTGCAGGCTCGGCCAACCTCGGCTTGACGAATTTCAATCCTAATCCTGATCCGAAGTAACTGCTAACGTACTTGACTTTAGACCGCCAAAAGCCACGAAGGCTCGAAGTTTTTTCGAAGACACGAAGGAAAAATAATGAAAAATACGTCGTGCCTTCGATTTTCTTCGTGTCTTCGTGGCAAAAAGTGGTAGCGATACCTTAGTAGTTACGATCCGAATCCTATTTCAGTTTGTAGATGAAGGTAGTGCGGTTGGGGTCGGAGAATGAGGCCATGAATTCGACTTCGGGCGGGGCGGCGGCGGGATGGGCCAGGAAGGCCAGTTGCGGGCGCACGGTTTTCATTTCCCAGTCGTCGATGACCAGATAGCGGGCGTTTCGGGCCCGGCCATAAGCCAGGATCTGCGGCCAGGCGGCGTTGGGCAGGGGGATGACGGGACGGTCGGCGTAGACGCCGATCTCGGCGTTGCGGGTCATGACCACGGCGCCGGGCGGCGCGTTTTCGGCCAGCCATTGCGCGGCCTGGTTGTGGGAGAAGCTGTACGCGCGCTGGCCCGCCTGCGCCATCGCAACCTGGCCCCTGACCTGGAGCAGAATCACTGTCAGGAGCACGAGGCCGGCCCAAAGCAGGCCCAAAGGCCGCAGTCGGGGCCAGGGCCGCAGGGTGTCGCCCGCCCAACGCATGAGCGCATCCAGGCCGCGGGCGGCCCAGATGAGGGCGACGGGAACCCAGGGAACGAGGAGTCGGGTCTGGACATGAAACAGGGGGACGACGGCCAGGGGCAGCAACGCGGCCAGAAGAAAGCCTTCCGCGGGGATGCGTTCTCGCGGCCAGGGGCGGGCCCACAGGCCAAAGGCCAGCAATCCCGCCAGGGCCAGCCCCAACAGGGGATCGAGCAGGAGCCGGGCGGCTTTCTTGAGGTTGACGACGATGCGCCGGAATGCGCCCGCAGGATCGGAACGGATGACGCCCAACATGCTGATCTGGAAGCGTTCGGGGGAGAACCACAGGATCTCCTGGCCCGTGCTGTCGAGCAGGGAGCCATAGTCGTTGCCCAGGGCGTTGCCCTCCTCCACGATCTGCACGCTCATGGCCGCGGTGAGGCCCGTCTTGCCGCTGAGGATGATGTGGCCCGTATGCTGGTAGAGATAGGCGAGATAGGGGAGGGCCAGGATCAGGAAGAGCGCCAGGTAGAGGAGAAAGGGCCGCCAGGAGCGGCGCTTGTACAGGGTGACGCCCGCCAGGATGACCGCGAACCAGGCCCACCAGATGAGCCCTTCGGGCCGGACGAGGTAGCTGAAGCCGAGCAGGAGGCCCGCCAGGGCCGCGTGCCGCCAACTTGCGGCCCGGAGCGCCCGCCACATGGCCCACAGTCCGGCGAAGAGGAAGCCCATGAACAGGGATTCGGTCATGCTGCCCCAGTAGAGGGGCTGCACCGCCAGGGCGCTGGACAAGGCCGCCAGGAGCGCCGCCAGCAGGCCGATGCGGCGTCCGGCCAGGTCCCGGGCCAGGGCGTAGATGACGCCCACCAGGACCACGCCCGCGATGACATGCCAGACCAACATGCCTTCCTCCAGGGGCGCGCCCAGTCTCACGGCCAGCGCGGCCAGGTAAGGGCCGAGGGGCGGGGTGTGAAGCTCGGGCAGGTTGTTGAGACGGTAGCCTGTTCCCCGCAGGATGGAGCGGGCCAGGAGCAGGTAGTCGGGTTCGTCCCAGCGGATGGAGCGGGGCTGGAACGCCCACGCCACGCGCGCCAGCAGGGCCAGAAGGAGGATGGCGGCCAGGGTGAGGGCGGGGAGGCGGGCGCGGAGGCGGGAGAGCATAGGAGGTCAGTGATCAGTAATCAGTGGTCGGCGTGGAGCGCTTCTTCGAGCAGGCGTTTGGCGACCTGGGGATCGGCCTGGCCGCGGGTGGCCCGCATGACCTGGCCCATGAAGAAACCGAACAGGCCCGTTTTGCCCGCGCGGTAGGCGGCCACCTTGTCGGGATGGGCGGCCAGCGCGTCGGCGATGACCGCGCGCAGCGCGGCTTCGTCGCTGAGTTTGCTCATGCCGCGGGCTTCGACGATGGCTTCGGGAGCCTCGCCCGTGGCGATCATGGCGTCCAGCACTTGCTGGCCCTGCCGCGTGTTGATGACGCCATCCTCCACCAGCTTCACCAGCCGGGCGAAGTCAGCGCCTCCAAAGGGCAGTTCGCTGACGGGGCGGTCCTTCCACGCGGCCAGCAGGCGGTTGATGAACCAGTTGGCCAGGGCCGGGCCGTTGGGATAGACTTCCATGGCCTGGTGGAAGAAGCGCACCTGGCCCAGATCGCCGGTGATGATGTCGGCCTGCTGTTCGCTGAGGCCGGCGCGGGCCTGCAGGGTTTCGTAGGCGGCCTGGAGCTGAGGATTTTGGGCCCGAGCCCGATTGCGGGCTTCCGAGGCGGTTTCTTTGACGGCGGGGGCGGAAACAGGTTTGGAAACCTGTTTGGAATCGGGCTTCGAGCCCGATGGTTTCTCCGCGGCGCGAGTGCGCTTCGCCCAGCTATCCCGCAGGGTGATGATGCGGTTGAAGACCAGGGCGTCGGGGCGGCTGTCCTCGCTGTCCTGGATGAAATAGCCCAGGCGCTCGAACTGATAGCGCGTCTCGGGCGGGTCGTCCAGCACGCTGGGCTCGACGCGGGCGTTGGGCATGATCTGGAGGCTCTCCGGGTTGAGATTGTCGAAGAGCGAGCCGCCTTCGGGGAAATCGTAGGGGTCGGGCGTGTTGAAGAGGCGGTCGTAGAGCCGCGCCTCCGCGGGGATGGAGCGGGCCGCGTCCACCCAATGGATGGCGGCCCACACTTTGACGCCCTCGGGCCGGGCGCCCAGGGAATCGGGCAGATAGGAGCAGCGCAGTTCGATCACCTCGCCCGTATCCGGGTCTTGCACCGCCTCATCGCAGGTGATGACGTAGGCGTGGCGCAGGCGCACGCTGCGGCCCGGAGCCAGCCGTTTGAAGCCCTTGGGCGGGGCCAGGCTGAAGTCCTCCCGCTCGATGAAAAGCTCGCGAGAGAAGGGCACGGGCCGAGAGCCCTCCTTGGGGATGTCCCGGGGCCAGTAGCTGGCCTCGATCATCTCGCTGCGCCCTTCGGGATAGTTGGTGATGACCACCTTGAGCGGGTCCAGCACGGCCATTACCCGCGGCGCCCGATAGTTCAGGTCATCGCGAATCGTATGCTCGAACAGCGCGATCTCCACCCGGCTGTTGGTCTTGGCCACGCCCACCCGCTCCACGAACGCGCGGATGGCCTCGGGCGTGACCCCGCGGCGGCGCAGGCCCGAGATGGTGGGCATGCGCGGATCATCCCAGCCGCTGACAATCCCCTCCTCCACGAACTGGCGCAGATAGCGTTTGCTCAGCACGGTGTAATCCAGCTCCAGCCGGGCGAATTCATACTGCCGGGGCTGGGGCGGCGGGATGAGATGATCCACCAGCCAGTCGTAAATGGCCCGATTGTTCTCGAACTCCAGGGTGCAGAGGGAGTGGGTGATGCGTTCGATGCCATCGGAGAGGGGATGGGCGAAGTCGTACATGGGATAGATGCACCACGCATCGCCCGTGCGGTAGTGGGTGGCGTGCTTGATGCGATAGAGGATGGGGTCGCGCAGGAGCATGTTGGGGCTGCTCATGTCGATCTTGGCCCGCAGCACATGCGCGCCATCGGGGAACTCGCCCGCGCGCATCCGCCGGAACAGGTCGAGATTCTCCTCCACCGACCGATTCCGGTAAGGGCTCTCCCTCCCCGGCTCGGTGACCGTGCCCCGATACTCGCGGATCGCCTCCTCGCTGAGGCTGTCCACATAGGCAAGCCCCTGCTTGATGAGCTCCTCCGCGAACTGGTAGAGCTGCTCATAGTAGTCGGAGGCGAAGTAAAGATGCTCGCCCCAGTCGTATCCCAGCCAGCGGATATCGCGCTGGATGGATTCGACGAACAGCATGTCCTCGGTTTCCGGATTCGTGTCGTCGAAACGGAGGTGGCACACGCCCCCGAACTCCTCGGCGATGCTGAAGTTCAGGTTGATGGATTTGGCGTGGCCGATGTGGAGGAAGCCGTTGGGCTCGGGAGGGAAGCGGGTGGTGATGGGGCGGTCGTAGACGCCGTTTTCGATGTCTCGGGCGATGATGTCGCGGATGAAGTCTTTGGGCATGATGGGATCAGGATTGGGATTGGGATTGAGGGTTGGGATGATGGGAATGCTGATGGCGCGGGCGTTTCGAAATGGCGCAGGTGGCGGCTGCACTTGCCACTTGCGACTTGCTAAACTAAACGCATTTTGAAATCAGGTTTTTTCGGCCTCGGCCACCCGGAGCTGAAGCGCCGGGCTACGAAACGACGCCGGGTGAACCCGGCTTCCTGCGGCGCGCAGCATGCGCCGTAGCCCCATTTATGGGGCGTCGCTTTTAGCCCGCAGGTTCACCTGCGGGCGGCGGCGCGGCCAGAGAATCGCCTTTCATGGATGATCCAATGCGAACCAAAAAGCCTTGGTTTCAATTTGCTTTTAGTTTAACCTGTTACTTTTTCCTCATGTTCTCCTCATGGCCACGCTTTGGGCGAGGCCGATGAAGATCATCAGGGAGAGCATGGCGTTGCCGCCGTAGCTGACGAAGGGCAGGGGCAGGCCGGTGACGGGCAGCAGGCCCATGTTCATACCCACCACCACCAGGGTCTGAAAGAGGATGACGCCGGTGAGGCCGGCCACCAGCAGCTTGCCAAAGGGCTCGTCCGCGCGGTCGGCGATGCGCCACAGCCGCCAGATGATGAAGAACAGCAAGAAAAGCAGGATGGCCGCGCCCACGAAACCCAGCTCTTCGGCCACCACCGAAAAAATGAAGTCGGTGTGGCGGACGCGCAGAAAGTGGAGCTGGCTCTGGGTGCCCTGGCCGTAACCCTTCCCCAGCAGTCCGCCCGACCCCACGCCCACCAGGGCCTGCTTCACGTTGAAATAGGCGTCGGGATCGGCGGTGGGGTCGATGAAGATGAGGATGCGGGTGCGCTGGTGCTCGGCCAGCATGTTCCAGGCCAGGGGGGCGCTGAGCACAGCCAGGAACGCGGCCGCCAGGATATAGCGGAAGTAGAGGCCCGCCACGAAGAAGATGAACGCGGCCTCCACAGCCAGCACGATGGCGGTGCCCAGGTCGGGCTGGATGGCCACCAGGAGCAGGATGGGCAGGGTGATGAGGATGCCGGTGAGCACCACGCGGATATCGCCGATACGATCCAACCGCGGGGCCAGATAGCCGCTCAAAGCCATGGCCAGGACCACCTTGGCCAGCTCGGAAGGCTGGATGGGGAAAAGACCGAAGAAATCGAGCCAGCTTTGGGCGCCGAAGATGGTCTGGCCCAACGCGCCCACCAGCGCCAACAAGGCCATCACAAATACATAGAAGGGGATGGTGAACGTGCGCAGGATCTGATAATTGAATGCAGCGACGATGAACATGAGGGCGACGCCCACGGCCACGTAGACAGCCTGGCGCTTGGGAAAATCCACCAGTTCCGGGTCGCCCTTGACCGCGCTGTGGATCATGATCACGCCAAAGATAGAAACCAGGAGGATGGCCAGGAACAGCAGCCAGTCGAACTGTCGCCAGTTCTGCCGGGTCATGGCGCGATTTCCTCCAATTGATCCAGCAAGGTCTTGGCGCCCGCAGCCTCATCTCGGGCTTTGAGCTCGAAGTATTTGCTCAGGATCTCTTTGGCGATAGGCGCCGCCACCAGCGAACCTTCGCCGCCATTGTAGACGAAGACCGTGATCGCTATCTCCGGGTCTTCGTAAGGCGCGAACGCGGTGAACCAGGCGTGGGTGGGCAGATTGCCCGTCAGGTCCCGGCCAAGTTGAGGATCGAAGAACTCGGCGGTGCCGGTCTTGCCCGCCACTTCCACATTGGGCAGGGCCACCTCGGGCGCGGTGCCGAAGTCGGCGTTGACTGCATACCACATGCCCTGGCGCACCGTCTCCAGATGTTTGGAATCGATGGGCAACTCGCGGCGCGCGACCGGGCGGTTGAACTGCACCAGATGGTTTTCTGCATCCGTCACCGCGGCGACGACTTGGGGTTGATAGAGGATGCCGTCATTGGCCACAGCCGCGGTCATCATGGTCACCTGGAGGGGCGTGGCCAGCACATCGCCCTGGCCAATGGCCATGTTGTAGGTGTCGCCCGTCACCCAGCGCTCGCCCTTGGCGATGCGCTTCCACTTGGGATCAGGCACCAGACCCGCGTTTTCGCCAGGCAGGTCGATGCCGCTGAGTTCGCCAAAACCGAAAAGTCGGGCGTAATCGGCCAGGGTCTGCACGCCCAGACCGTCGAAATCCGCCGGAGGATAGCCGCCGCCCACCTTGTAGAAGAAGATATCACAGGAGACGGCCAGGGCCTGCACCACGTTGATATCGCCATGTTCCCCACCCGACTTGTGAATCCAGCACACGAAGGGCTGGGCCAGGTTGGGATTGTCGGGGAAATTGCGGTTGGGGAGATAGATGATGCCGGGCGCGTTGAGGATGGTCTTACGGGTGATGACCTTCTCCTGAAGGCCCGCGGAGGCGGTCACCAGCTTGAAGGTAGAGCCAGGAGGGTAGATGCCGCTGATAGCGTGATCCAGCAGGGGATACCCCGGGGAATCGACGATGGTGCGATATTCCTCCTCGGTGATGCCATCCGCGAAGACATTGTTGTCGTAGCTGGGCAAACTGACCATGCCCAGCACATAGCCCGTGCGCGGGTCTACGGCCACGGCCGCGGCGCTGTTAGAGCGCTTGGGATTCACGCCCGCGACCAGTGCATCGAACATGATTTTCTGCAGCTCCAGGTCCAGGCTGAGGATGAGATTGTGGCCTGGCACGGGCTGCGTAGGCTCATCCACAACCCGCTGTTCATTGCCCTTGACGTCCACTTCCAACACGCGCACGCCTGGTTGACCGTGAAGCGTGTCCTCATACTGATACTCCAGGTCGCTCCACCCCACCCAGGCGTCGGGTGCATACCCCTTCTCAGCATAGGCCTTCTCCTCCTCTTCGGGGATAGGCCCCATATAGCCGATGATATGGGAGGTATACAGCCCGGAAGGGTACTCGCGGCGGGGCTGCAATTGCAGATATACGCCCGGCAGGCGATAGGTCTCCTCATCCACAGCCAACGCCACCTCGCGCGGCAAATTCAAAGCCACGACCACAGGCAAAAACGCGCTTCCCAGCTCCCGCTCCAATACGAGCTGATCCATTTCATCCACCGTGAGCACGGAGGGCTGGGGCGGACGGCTGGCGTCGATGACCAGTCGGGTGATTTTGGGATCGGGTGGAGGTGGCGTGGGCGCGGGCGTGGGTTGTAGCTCTCTGAGTTTCTCGTAGATGATGTCGTAAACGTCCTGATAGAGCGCCCGCCGCTTCTGCTGAGAAATGGCGTAATCGGGGTCATCGGGCAGCTCGGCCGGGATGAGCACCACATTGTAAGCGGCTGTATTGCGGGCGAGAATGCGACCATCCCGGTCGTAGATGATCCCGCGGGGGGCCTTGACCCGCACGACCCGGGTGCGGTTCACCACCGCCTCCTGCTGATAGCCCACGCCCTGGAAAAACTGCAAGCGCGCCAATTGCCCGAGAAGCAGCACGAAAATGATGATGGTGATGATTCTCAGGACCCACAATCGGGAGGATGAACTTGGCGTTCGGGTTGTCATTCCAGATGATATTCCTGGCGTTCACCGATGAGGACAATGGGCAGGTAAATCAGCAGGGCGGCGAAGCCGTTGAGAAAAGCGGAAGGGATCAGCCGTCGCAAGATAAGTTCATCCCAGGGCAGATCCCAACCCAGGATATACAATTCGAAAATCGTGATCAGGCCAGCGATGAGCACGCCCAGGAAGATCACAAGGATGGGCCAGCCCAGGCGGGTGCCGAAGATGGTCTTGCCGCCCCAATGGGCCAGCAGAACGATGCTGAGCATGGGGATGATGGAGACGCCGATGGGCAGACCGGAGATGGCGTCTACGATGGGGGCCATGACCAGGAGGGAGATGAGGGCCAGCTCATAACTGCCGTAAAGGGTGAGAAATACCAGGAAAATAATGAGGATATCGAAATGCCCGCCTGCGATCGTGATCTGATTCAACACGGTCGACTGAAAGGCGACGAGGACGAGGGCCAGGGGGATGAAGAGAAGGAAGTAAACCATAGAGGTTTGGCGTTTTTACGCTGGTCGTTGCCTCGCCCAGCGTCGGTCTGGTGGGCCTTTCGCACCCGACGCCAACGCGATTTACGGAGCAGAGGGCGTGGCCTCCGTTTCCGGCGTGGGGGCAGCGGGTTCGGGCTCCTCGGGCGGGAAGTTGGTGATGACCAGCACCAGCTCCATCCGGTCGAAGTCCACGGTGGGCTGGATCACGGCGCTTTGGAACATGAGATTGTCATTGTGAATGACCTCCACCACCTGGCCCACGACCAGGCCCTTGGGGAAGTGCCCCCCCAGGCCCGAAGTCATGATGATCTCTCCCTCGGAAATCTCGATCTCGGGGGAGATGAGTTCCATGATGGGGAGCTGGCCCACCCGGCCCCGGAGCACACCCTGCGCCCGCGAGGTCTGGGTCATGACCGTCACATTGCTGCGGGGATCGGTGATGAGCAGGATGTCGCTGGATCGGGGATAGACATTGGCGATGCGTCCCACCAGCCCTCGATCGGTGACCACGGGCATGCCCTGGCGGATGCCATGCGTCTCACCCAGGTCGATCTGGATGGGATGGGTGAGCAGGTTGGCGCTGTCGCCGATGGGCCGGGCGATGATCTGGCCGCCGCGGATATCGAAGAAGGGGTTCGTCTGGGCGAAGTTCAGCAGCGCCCGCAGTTGGGCGTTTTCGGTCTCCACCTCGGCCAGACGCAAATTCTCGACCGTGAGCTGGTTGACCCGGGCCTCCAGTTCGAGATTGCGCTGCTTCAACTCGCCGATCTCGCGCAGAGTTGCGAACCCGGAGCCCACCACGCGTTTGGCTTCGGAGAAGAAGATGGCGGGGGGTTTGATAGCGGTGTGGATGACGTCGTTGACAGGCCCCAACAACCCCGCCATATCCAGACCGATGATCACAATCGCCCCCACGATCACCAGGGGTAGGATGAGGGGGCGGAGTCGGATGCGTTGCATGGCGGCGTGGTTACATCACTGGCGCCCGAGCGTGAGCGTCGGCGAGGACTTTCTGCAGGACGGGCAGATTTTCAAGGACGGCCTGGGCTCCTTTGGCCACACAGCTCATGGGATCGTCGGCCACGTAAACCTTCATCCGGGTTTCCTCAGACAGACGCTCGGGCAGGCCCTTGAGCAAGGCGCCGCCCCCCGCCAGCACGATGCCGCGCTCCATGAGGTCCGCGATGAGCTCGGGCGGCGTCTCGTCCAGCACGCTGCGCACCGTATCCACGATGATGTTGACCGAGTTGCTCAGGGCCTCGCGCACTTCCACGGAGCTGATCAGCACTTCCTCGGGCAGACCGGTGATCAAATTGCGCCCGCGCAGCGGGAAGAGCTGCTCCTCTTCCAGGGGATAGGCGGAGCCGATGGCGATCTTGGCCTGCTCCGCCATGCGTTCGCCAATGACGAGATTGTACTTTTGCCGGGCGTAGTTGATGATATCCTCATCCATTTCATCGCCCGCCACCCGCACCGAGCGGGAGACGACGATGCCGCGCAGGGAGACGACGATGACCTCGGTGGTGCCGCCCCCGATATCCACCAGCATGTTGCCGCTGGAGCTGGTCACGTCCAGGCCCGCGCCGATGGCCGCGGCCATGGGCTCTTCAATAAGATACACCTCCCGGGCACCTGCGTTGACCGCGGCATCATAGACGGCGCGCTTTTCCACTTCGGTGACGCCGGAGGGCAGCCCCACCACAACGCGGGGGCGGGGAACAAGCATGAAGATGCTGTCGTGCACCTTCGTGATGAAGTACTCCAGCATCTTCTCAGTGACGTCGAAATCGGAGATGACGCCATCGCGCAGGGGGCGGATGGCGATGATATTGGCGGGCGTGCGCCCCACCATTTCTTTCGCATCCCGGCCAATGGCCAGGACCTTTTTCGAATCTTTTTCGATGGCGACGACGGAAGGCTCGTTGATGATGATGCCTTTGTTGCGGACGGCAACCAGGGTGTTGGCTGTGCCCAGGTCGATGCCGATATCAAGGGAAAACAGGCCAAGTAGCCAATCGAGGGGGTTGATCACGCGGGGATTCTCCTAAAACCGGGCTGAAGCGCATACATTGAGTCTGTATGCACAGCAGAGGATTATAACATAGGAGGGACGGGGTAAGGCAAAAGCGCTTTTTGAAGAAATCGTGATTGCCTTGAGAAGAAGAATGACCGCCTGTTGCGTTCGATTCCATCGCCCCGTGCGGGATTCTCCCATGACTCGTCCACGCAATGCGTGCATTTTACGTTTCCATCGATTTCCGGTACTATTATCCCGTCCAGATCATCATCCGCACCACCCCACTATCCCGGAGGAAGGTATCATGTGGCAGGAATTCAAGGAATTTTTGAAACGCGGCAATGTCATGGACATGGCCGTAGGCATTATCATCGGCGCCGCGTTTGGCGCGGTGGTGAAATCGTTGGTGGATAATGTGATCATGCCTCCCATCGGTCTCTTGCTAGGGGGCGTGGATTTCGCCAACATCATGACGGTGCTGAAACCGGGCGACCCGCCGGGCCCCTACGCCACCCTGGCCCAGGCCCAGGACGCGGGCGCGGTGGTCATCGCCTGGGGAACGTTCATCAACGCGGTGATCAGCTTCATCATCGTGGCGTTTGTCGTCTTTCTGCTGGTACGCTACTATAACCGTCTTCAGCAGGAGCCCGAACCAGCGCCTGCTGAGCCCACCACCAAGGAATGTCCCTATTGCCATATGGAGATTCCCATTCCCGCGGTGCGCTGCCCCTACTGCACCGCGGAGCTGGCTGAAACCGACGTCTGACGCTGCCAAATCGAGGTCTTACAATGACGTCCGACCAGACATTGGCGCTCGAACCCGATCAGGAACGAGCGCTGCAAACCCTCATGCGCCGATATCGGGGACGGGGACAATCGGCGCTGCTGCCCATGCTCCACGAAGTGCAGGCCATCACCGGCTGGGTGGATGAACCCACCGCCCGAGCCGTGGCCCACACCCTGGGCATCCCCGAAATCGAAGTGCACAACGTCCTCACTTTCTACACGCTGTTCTACACCGAACCGGTGGGAAAGCGCGTTATCCGGGTGTGCAATGATATTGCCTGCGTGCTGGCGGGCAATGGGGAATTGATCCAACGGCTGGCTGAGGAACTGGGGGTGGATCCCGAAACGGGCGGGACCAGCGCAGATAGCCGCTTTACCCTGGAACTGCATCCCTGTCTGGGCCATTGTGAGCGTGCACCCTTCCTCATGCTCGACGAAGAACCCATGGGCCCGGTCGCGCCTGACCAGGTCCCCGACCTGCTGGGAGGCGTCTCATGAACTACGAGCCTGTTCTCACCGCCCGCATCGGCGTCGTCGACCCCGCCTGCCTGCACGATTACGAAGCCCACGGCGGTTTCCAGGCCCTGGCCCGAGCCGTCGAATTGGGTCCGGACCGCACCGTCGCCCAGGTGGAGGCAGCGAAGCTGCTGGGACGAGGCGGCGCGGCTTTCCCGGCGGGGATCAAATGGCGAGCGGTCCATAACGCCGAAGGCCCCAAGTTCGTCGTGGCCAATGCGGATGAATCGGAGCCGGGCACCTTCAAAGACCGCATCCTCATGGAAAAGGACCCCTACGCGCTCATCGAGGCGGTGATTTTGGCCGGATACGCCACGGGCGCGGGCAAGGGGTTTATTTATGTGCGGGGGGAGTATCCGCGAGCCTATCAGCGTCTGCGCCAGGCCGTGGCCCGTTGCTACGAAGCGGGTTATCTGGGCAAAGATATCCTGGGCTCGGGCCACGAATTTCATCTGGAATTGCGGCGGGGCGCGGGGGCCTACATCTGCGGCGAGGAAACCGCGCTGTTCGAGAGCATCGAAGGCAAGCGGGGCTACCCCCGCCTGAAACCGCCCTTCCCCACCGAAGCGGGCCTGTTCGGACGCCCCACTCTCATCAACAACGTGGAAAGCCTCGTCAGCGTGCTGCCCATCGTCCTGCGCGGGCCCGACTGGTTCAACAGCATCGGCCCAGCCAACTCCCCCGGCCCCAAGCTCTACTCCCTCTCCGGCCGGGTGCGCAAACCGGGCCTGGTGGAAGCGCCCATGGGCGTCACCCTGCGGGAACTCATCGAAGCGCACGGCGGCGGGGTGAGCGGATCGGGCGAGTTCCAGGCCGCGTTGGTGGGCGGCGCCGCGGGCACGTTCCTGGGCCCCGACCAGCTCGACACGCCCCTGGACTTCCACTCCCTGGCGAAGATGGGAGCGGCCCTGGGCTCGGGCGCGGTCATCGTCTTCGACACCTCGGTGGACATGATGCAAGTCCTGGAGCGCATCGCCGCCTTCTTCGCCCATGAATCCTGCGGCAAATGTTATCCCTGCCAATTGGGAACCATGCGCCAGCGGGACATCATCCAGCGCATGGTCGCAGGCCAGGGCCGACCGGGCGACCTGCAACTGCTGCGCGATATCGGCCAGACCATGCGCGACGCCAGCATCTGCGGCCTGGGCCAGACGGCCTCCAGTGCCATCCTGTCCGCTTTTGAACTCCAATTAACCTAGAGGCTGTTATGCACTTTTCCGCCCTCAAAGGTCAGGATCGCCGCATCGGAGGTTGAAATTCGCCGCAGATAACGCGGATAAAGCAGGTTTCCGCGGATTTTTTCAAAAGGATGCCATCTTTTTTCCGTAACAATCCGTGTTGATCCGTCGCATCAGCCTCATCCGTGGCGAATTGAAACGCACGTCACCCACAAAATCACGCCAAATTGGCGATAAGTTCATAACAGGCTCTAAACTGGAAGCAAAATGAAAACCAAGTTTTTGGCTCGACTTCCATGCGAATATGACGCTGTTCTAAAGGCCATGCGGCCACCCGCAGGTGAACCTGCGGGCTAAGAACGACGCCCCATGAATGGGGCTTTTCTGCCGTGGCCGCATTCAAGCCGGGTTTACCCGGCGTCGTTTCGTAGCCCGGTGGCTTCAGCGCCGGGCGGGCGTGGCCCAAAAAATACCGAGTTTCAAAATGATTTCAGTTTAAGCGAATCCCGTTTTTTCCAAACGTAAAACGCCACTTCGTTACGCATCACGTTTCACTCATCACCTCTTGCATCCATCTCTCCCGAAGAAGCTCGTTTTTTTCAAAACCGAGTCAATACCATGAATCCAACCATCTCCCTCACCATCGACGGCCAACCCGTGGAAGCCCCCGCGGATGCCACTGTGCTCGAAGCCGCGAAGGCCGTGGGCATCACCATCCCCACCCTATGCCATCACCCCAACCTCACCCCGCCCGCGGTCTGTCGCCTGTGCGTGGTGGAATGGGAGGGACGCCGCACCCTGCAGCCCGCCTGCGCCACCCAGGTCGCGGCCGACGCGGTCATCCACACCCGATCCGAACGCGTGGACCTGGCCCGCCGCACCATCCTGGAGATGCTGGCCACGACCGTCGATCTCAGCGACGCGCCCGAGCTTCGGGCCATGATGGCCGACTACGACGCCCATCCCGAACGCTTCGGCGAGGACCTCACCCGCCGGGAGCACGACCCCATCATCGACAACAGTTTCTTCGTGCGGGATTATGACAAGTGCGTGCTCTGCTGGCGCTGTGTGGAAGCCTGCGGTACGGACATGGAGCACGCGTTCGCGCTGGGCTTCAGTGGTCGCGGGTTCGAGACCTCCATAGCCACCTTTTTCGAAAACCCTATGCCCGAGACCACCTGCGTCTTCTGCGGCAACTGCGTGGGCGTGTGCCCCACGGGCGCGCTCAAAGACCGCCGTGTGTTCGAGTTGGAGATGGCATTGGCAACGTCATAGCTGGATCGCGGACGCGGAAAGCCAGGAGCGTAAAACGTGATACGTAATGCGTGATGCGTAATGAACTCACGCTTCACGCATCACGCCCGCTGCAGCTTCGCCCAACATGGGCTTCGGGTTCTTTTGCAAACCAACGCAACGCTATTTTCGGAACAGGATTTCCTATGCTTACCTTCGACCGCATCGTCCCCACCACCTGCCCCTTCTGCGGCGTGGGATGCCAGATCAACCTCCATATCAAAGAAAACCGCATCGTGCAGGTGAGCGCGGATTTCGACAAGCGCCCCAATTACGGCGAACTCTGCGTCAAAGGCCGCTTCGGCACGGACTTCGTGCATCATCCCACCCGCCTGACCAAACCCCTCATCCGCAAGGACATCGTCCTGGGCCAGCCTTTCGGCAAGGCCCGACAGGCAGCCTCCGTGGCCGAAGCCTACCGCGAAGCCACCTGGGAGGAGGCGTTGACCCTGGTGGCGGACCAATTCGCGCGCATCGCCCAGGAATCGGGCGGGGACGCCATCGGCGCATTCGCCAGCGCCAAGCTCACCAATGAAGACAACTACCTGTTCCAGAAGCTCGCCCGCGCGGTGCTAAAGACCAACAATGTGGACCACTGCGCCCGATTGTGTCACGCAGGGTCGGTGGTGGGCCTCATGCGCACCATCGGCTCCGCGGCCATGTCCAACAGCATCACCGAGATGGAGCATCTGCACACCTTTCTGGTCACGGGCTCCAACACCACCTACGCACACCCCGTCATCGCTCTGAAGATGCTTAAGGCCGTGGACAAGGGCGCGCGGCTGATCGTGGTGGATCCGCGGCGCATCGAGATGGCGGATCACGCCACCCTGTGGCTGCAACAACGACCGGGCACGGACGTGGCCGTGTTCCAGGCCATGGCCCACGTCATCGTGGACGAGGGACTGTATGATAAGGATTATGTGGCCAGCCAGACCGAGGGCTTCGAGGAGTACGCGACCCACATCCAGCGATTCACCCCGGAATGGGCGGAGGACGTGTCGGGCGTCCCGGCCTGGAAGATTCGGGAGGCCGCTCGCATGTATGCCACCGCCCCCTCAGCCGCTATCTACTGGGGAATGGGCATCAGCCAGAGCACCCACGGCTCGGACAATGCCAGCGCCCTGGTGAATCTGGCCATGCTGGCCGGGCATCTGGGCAAGTATGGCGGGGGATTGAATCCGCTGCGGGGACAGAACAACGTGCAGGGGTGTTCCGACATGGGTGGACTGCCTAACGTCTACCCCGGCTATCAGCCCGTCAGCGACCCCGCGGCCAAGGCCAAATTCGAAAAGCTGTGGGGAACCGAGCTGCACGATAAGCCCGGTCTGACGGTGGTGGAGATGGCGCATGCCGCGGGCGAGGGACGCATCCGGGCCATGTACATCATGGGAGAGAACCCGGCCACCTCGGACCCCAACTTGCATGCGGTGTACGAACATTTCTCCAACCTCGATTTCATGGTGGTGCAGGATATTTTCCCCACCGAAACCGCCCGCTTCGCCCACGTCATCCTGCCCGCGGCCAGTTGGGCGGAGAAGGATGGCACCTTCACCAATACGGAGCGCCGGGTGCAACGCATTCGTGCGGCGCTGCCCGCGCCGGGCGAAGCCCGTCCCGATCTGGAGATCCTGCAAGACCTGGCCCGACGGCTAGAGGCCCGGTTGGGCGTGCACACCACGCCCGGCTGGAACTACGCGGGGCCGGAAGAGGTCTGGCACGAAGTGGGCCAGGCCGCGTCCGAGTTCGCGGGCATTACCTATGAGCGCATCGAACATGAGGGGATTCAATATCCCTGCTACACCGAGGACGATCCGGGGACCATGTATCTGTTCGAAGATGGCGTGCCCCGGGGCAAGGGCAAATTCTGGTTGATGGATTTCCGCCCGCCTGTGGAGCTGCCCGACGAGGATTATCCCTTCAACCTCTCCACCGGGCGCCTGCTCTATCACTGGCATGGCGGCGCGCTCACCCGCCGTTCCCGCCTGAACGACGCTGCGCCTGAGCCCGTGGTGGAGATCCATCCCCTGGACGCGAAGAAGCTGGGGCTGGTCTCGGGCGATCTGGCCCGCATTCGCTCCCGCCGGGGCGAAGTGGTGGCCCGGGTGCGCGTCACCGACCGCTCCCCCATCGGCACGGTCTTCCTGCCCATGCACTACGCCGAGGCCGCGGCCAACCTGCTCACCCTGGACGCGCTGGACCCCGCCGCCAAGATCCCCGACTACAAGAACACCGCCGTGGCTGTGGAAAAGGCGGAGGCGGCGGATTGGCAATTGGTGTTGGCTTGAAAAGACCACTCGAAGATTAACACGGATAAGGGGACACGGATGCGATGAAACATGTCAATGCTTCATCCGTGTTGACATGAAAAACCTCCATTGAAAGGTTTTCAACACGGAGACACGGAGGACACTGAGAAAAAATAAGGGGATTCACGGAGAAAATCCTCTCCAAACCTTACCTTTTTCCTTACTCCGCGCTCTCTGTGTCTCCGTGGTTAAGTCACTTCACCCTCCCGTCACCCACAGGGGGCGGGCCAGGTTGATGGGGCGGATGCTGTTGGCGAATCCGCTCTTCCCGGCCGCGTCCGGGCCCGGATACAACCCCACCAGCCGCCCGCTTTCATCCAGCACAGGCGCGCCGATATTGCTCAGGCTCAGGGCGATGTCGGTGGTGATCCAGCCCCGCTCGACCTGGATGGCCGGGTCGGGCAAAAAGCCCACGGCCCGGCCTTCGCCCAGGGCCAACGCCTTGCCGATGCTCGGGCCTACGCCCTCGCCCCCGGCCGGGAAGCTAATGACTGCGATGCCCGCGCCCGCTTCCAGCGCGTCCGAATCCCCCAGGGGCATGGGAGGCAGCGCGAAGCTGTTGGGCAGGGGGGAGCCATCCTTTTGGGCGAAAATCTGGATCACGGCCATGTCCCGCCCCCGGTCGGCCCGCACCACATGCGCCCGATACCAGTCCAGCGTGTTGGGCTGCTCCCGGCTGAACACGCCCACCATGACCTGATTCTTGCGGTTGTACGAGCGCCCGGTGGCGGGGTTGATGACCACGCTGTACGCGGTGAGGATGCGCCCCTTTTCTGTGAGGATGACGCCCGTGCCCGCCTGGCCGTTGGGGCCGTCGCCTGCGGGCGTGAGGACGAAGACGGTGGCGGGGATCGCGCCCGCGTAGCGGGCGTAGGGCGAGGGCGTGGCCGTGGGCTGAGCCGGCGCGCGCAGGGTTGGGGCCAGGGCGAAGGCCACCGCGGCCACCCCCAGCAGGCCCAGCACGACCCCCAGCAGGGCGTAAGGCAGGTAGGAAGGGCGGGAGGAGGCGGCCGCGGGCGCGGAGGGCGGAGGCGCGGGCGTCTCCACCTCGGGCGGCAGATAGGCCATCTCCAGGGTCACATTCCCCACCTGGATGCGGTCTCCCGGCTTCAGCAGCCGCGGCTCGGTGATGCGTTCGCCGTTGAGCCAGGTGCCATTGGCGCTGCCCCGGTCATAAAGCCAGGCTTCTTGTCCGCGCACGCGAATGTACGCATGATGCCGCGACACGCCCGGGTCGGTGAGGATGACGTCGTTGTCGGGCGTGCGGCCGATGCTCAGTCCTTCCTCTTCGTTCTCGCTGATGGGATAGCGGTAACCGGAGGGCTCGATGAGAAACCAGGGCATGGTTCAGTTAGCAGTATTCAGTGATCAGTCAACAGTGGAGGGTGAGGCGGAGTTGGCGCGGGAAGCCGAATTCGTGATACGTAATGCGTGATGCGTAAGGACATAACGTTTGACGTTTCACGCCCGTTGCCGCCTCGGCCCACGCGGGCCTGGCGATCCTTCCGCAACCGACGATCATCCTATTTTCATAGCAGGCGCCACGCGCGGCGGCGCGCCGATACCGATGAAAATGAGAACGCAGATGACGCAGATGCAACGCTGATTTCCGCAGATAATCTTTAGTCTTCAGTCTTTTTTCTTCGTGCCTTCGCTTTCCTTCGCGCCTTCGTGGCTCTATTTTCATAGCAGACGTCCGGGGCCGCGTTCAGGTTCCCCGGCGCAAATAAGCGACTGCGATTTGGCTCATGACGGCCGCGGCCAGGGGCAGGGCGTCCTCGTGGATGTCGAAGCGGGGGTTGTGATGCGGCCCGCGGGCGCCGCCTTCCGGCTCCGCGCCCAGCAGCACATAGCACCCCGGCACGCGGTTCAATATCTCCGACATATCCTCCGCCACCATGATGGGCCGGATCTGCACAATCTGCGTTTCGGGCAGGATGGCCAGCGCGGCCTCGCGGGCGATGGCGGCCATCTCGGGGTCGTTGATGACGGCGGGCGTGTATTCGTCCTCCCGAATCTCCAGCGTATAGCTGGCTCCATGCGCCCGCGTCACCCCGTCCAGCATCTCTTCCATGCGGCGGATGAGCAAGGCCCGCACGGCGGGGTCGAAGGTGCGCAGCGTGCCCTCCATGCGGGCCTCCTCGGCAATGACATTGAACGCATCACCCGCATGCAGGCTGCCGATGCTCAGCACCGCAGCGTCGTGGGGCGAAACGTTGCGGCTGACGATATGATGCAGCATGTTGACCGCCTCCGACGCCGCCAGCACGGCGTCGATAGTGTCTTCGGGCACGGCCCCATGCCCGCCCCGGCCGGTAATCGCGATGTCGAAGCGGTCGGCCGCGGCCATGAGGGGGCCGGGCTGCACCACCAGCTTTCCCAGGGGAAACTGATTCCACAGGTGCAGGGCGAAGGCCGCGTCGGGCGCGGGGTTATCCAGCACGCCGTCGCGGATCGTGGCTCGTGCTCCGCCCAGGCCTTCTTCCGCCGGCTGGAAGAGCAGTTTGACCGCGCCGGGCCATTGATCGCGGGTTTGGGTCAGCAGCTCGGCCACGCCCATGCCGATGGCGGTATGCCCGTCATGCCCGCACGCGTGCATCAACCCCGGCTGCTGGCTGGCCCAGGGCAGGCCCGTGGCCTCGGTCACGGGCAGCGCGTCCATATCGAAACGCAGCAGGACCACCGGGCCGGGGCCGTTGCCTTCGATGATCCCCACGACGCCCGTCTCCCCCACGCCGGTGGTCACCTCCAACCCCAGCGATTGGAGATGCTCGGCCACGATGGCCGCAGTGCGGAATTCCTGGAAGCCCAGTTCGGGATGCTGATGGAAATCGCGCCGCCAGGCGATGAGTTTGGGGGTGAGTTGGTTGGCGAGGATGAGGTAGTCGGGCATGGAGATTGAAGATGGATTCTGATTTTTGTGTTCTTCGTGCCTTTGTGGCCTTTTTTTCAGGAAAACCAGCGTTGGCGTCGTTTGCAAAGGTTCGCCAGGCCGAAGTCGGGCGAGATGGCGATCAGCGTAAAACGTGAAACGTGAAACGTTATGTCCTTACGCATCACGCATTACGGATCACGATCTTGGTTGCCCGCGCCACAGGAGCTGCGAGTATATTCATCGGTATTGGCGAACCGCTGCTCGTAAAGAAAAAGGACGGACTTCGCCCGCATGATCATGCAGGTTCATCCGTCCTTTTTGACGCCGCCCTTGGGCGAGAGCGGCGTCGGCTCAGGAGGTCATCATGTTCGGGCGGCATCTTAACCGAAAGCGCGGGCATTTGTCAAACCGCCGCGGGCGCAGGGAGATCGTCGCGCGCGATGAGCCGGGCCTGGCCATCCGCGTGGTAGGAGGAGCGCACCAGCGGGCCCGATTCCACCCATCGGAAGCCGATCTCCTCCTCGCCGATGCGGCGCAATTCCTTGAATTCGTCGGGATGCCAGTAGCGCTCGATGGGAAGATGGTAGCGGGTAGGTTGCAGATATTGCCCGATGGTGACGATATCCACGCCCGCCTCGCGCAAATCCTCCATCACCTGGATCACCTCCTCCCAGCGCTCGCCCAGGCCTACCATCAGGCCCGATTTCGTCAGCGTCTGCGGGTCCATTTCCTTGGCCTTACGCAGCACCTCCAGCGACCGGCGATATTTGGCCTGCGGCCGCACCCGTCGATAGAGACGGGGCACGGTTTCCACGTTGTGATTCAGGATCTCCGGCTTCTCCCGCATCACCGTCCACAGCGCCTTCTCGTCCCCCTGGAAGTCGGGGATGAGGACCTCGATGGTGCAGCCGGGCAGAAATTCCCGGATCTTGCGGATGGTGGCGGCGAAGATGAAGGCGCCGCCGTCGGGCAGCTCGTCCCGGTTTACCGAGGTGAGCACCGCGTGACGCAGGTTCATCTGCTGGACGGTGCGGGCGACGCGGATGGGTTCGAGGATATCCACTTTTTCGGGCCGTCCCACCTTGATTTTGCAGAAGCCGCAGGAGCGGGTGCAGGTGTCGCCCAGCAGGAGGAAGGTGGCCGTGCCCCGGCCCCAGCACTCGCCCAGGTTGGGGCAGCCCGCCTCCTCGCAGACGGTGTTGAGATGCTCCTCGCGGATGAGATGGTTGACCTGGAAGAAGGTTTCGCCCGCGGGCGAGGTGACGCGCAGCCAGTCGGGCCGGCGCCCGCGGGTGAGCTGCGGCTTGCTCCAGTCGTGTTTGGGCGGGTTGGGGTCGAGTTCGATGGGGAGAGAGAGAGAGGAAGTATCGTTGGACATGAATGGAAGGTTTTTGAGAGGTATGCGGAGGGAGCAGATGCGTAATCCGTAAAACGTAACAGGTTGATGCGAGATACAGACTGTAACTGCTAAGGTCGCACCGCCGCTTTTTGCCACGAAGACACGAAGAAAACGAAGGCACGACGTATTTTCTTTATTTTTCCTTCGTGTCATCGAAAAACTTCGAGCCTTCGTGGCTTTTGGCGGCCTAAAGTCAAGTACGTTAGCAGTTACAATTTTTCTTTATTTTCCCCTTCGTGTCTTCGAAAAACTTCGAGCCTTCGTGGCTTCTTGTGGCCTGAAATCGAGTACGTTAGCAGTTACTACAGACTTCTCACGTTTCACGTGTTGGCCGCGGGACCAGAGGCGCGGAGAGCATGGTTTGCAGGCCCGCGGGCATGGCCGGGACGCGTATAGCCTGGTTGACGATGATGGCGGCGGTGGCTTTGTCGCCGTGGACGCCTGTGATCTTCATGTGCAGCGTCTGGTCGCCGGTGATGAAGGTCTCATCCCGGCTGCCGCCCGCCACCCCGGCCTCCATCACCAGCTCCATGGTGATGCGGGGCTCGCCCGCGATGAGGCCCTGGGCTTCCTGGCGGACGCCTTTGCACTGGCCCGGTTCGATCCAGCCCAGGCCCGATTCGATGGCCTCCTTCGCCACAATGGGCTTGCTCTCCACCGCCACCACGTCCAGGTCCCAACCCAGGCCCGCGGCCAGCATGTACAGGCTGTCCTTCAGGCCCACATGGCCGATCGCGCCCCGGTCGAGCTGTTCCTGCACCCAGGCCGGGTCCTTGCCCAGGCCGTTTTTCTCTTGCAAGGGGATGCGCCGCTCCAGCACGTCTACGAACCGGGCCACGTGGATGCTTTCGATATCGCTGGTGAGGCGACTGAGCAGCGCGGGCAGCGCGTCCATGATCATGCCGGGATTGACGCCCACGCCCAGCAGGGTGACGCCCGCCTTCTTCGCGGCCTCGTCCAGCTCCCGGGCCAGATCGGGGTGATCCTCCCACGGCCACACCAGCTCCTCGCAGGTGGAGACGACGTTGTACCCGCGGGCGATGGCCTCCAAGAGCTGGCCCCGGGCCTGGGTCAGCTTGGAGACGGTGGCCTGGAGCACGACCGCGCCGGGGGGAGCCTGCACCTGGGCCAGGGAGGAGACGATGGGCAGGTCGGGCAGGTCCGCGTCGCAGACCTGATTCAGGGTGAATTCTTGCAGCTCGGGATTGATATCCACCGCGCCTACCGAAACCAGACGCGGCTCGCTGGCCGCGGTGCGGCCGATCTGCTGGCCAATGGGGCCAAGTCCGAAGTGGATGACGGGGATGGGGTTCATGATAGTCATCAGTGTGTTGGGTGTGATTGCGGAAGGAACAGGGGGATAAGGTTGGGTAAGGCGGCAACGGACGTAATGCGTAATCCGTAATCCGTGAGGTCGTCACGCATCACGTATTACGGATTACGAGATCGGCTTCTCGCGCCAATGCGGCCGGATGCTGATCGGATTCCACAAAAGGGCCGTTGCCCTCAAATGTGAATGGCGTGGCCCAGGACGGCGTGGGCCGCTTCCATGATGGTTTCGGAGAGGGTGGGGTGGGCGTGGACGTTGCGCCCGATCTCCTCGGGCGTCAGCTCCAGCATCCGGGCCAGACTCAGTTCGGGCAGCAGCTCCGTCACCTCGGGCCCGACCATGTGCACGCCCAGAATCTCGTGATATTTGGCGTCCATGATGATCTTGACGAAGCCCTCCTTCTCGCCCAGGCCCAAAGCCTTGCCATTGGCCTGGAAGGGGAAACTGCCCGCGGCCACCTCATAGCCCTGCTCCCGGGCCTGCGCCTCGGTAAGACCGATGCTGGCCACCTGGGGATGGCAGTAGGTGCAGCGGGGCATGTTGCTGTAATCGTCGATGGGGACAGTCTCCACGCCCGCAATGGCCTCCGCAGCCACGATGCCCTGGGCGCTGGCCACATGGGCCAGGGGCAGCCTGCCGTTGAGGTCGCCGATGGCGTAAATGTGGGGAACATTCGTCTGCATCACCTCATTGACAGGGACCCAGCCCCGCTCATTCACCTGCACTCCCGCGGCTTCCAGGCCGATGCCGCGGCTGTTGGGCTTCACGCCGATGGCGATGAGCGCCTGATCCGCGTCCAGGGTCTCCTCCTCGCCTGAATCCAGATGCTTCACCCGCACGCTCACGCCCCCATCGGTGACCTGGATCTTCTCCGTGCGCGCGCCCTCCAACAGCCTGACGCCATACTTACGGAAGGCTTTGGCCACCACCGCGGCCACCTCGGGCTCCTCATTGGGCAACACATGGGGCAGCATCTCCACCACCGTCACGTCCACGCCATAGGCATTGTACACATAGGCGAACTCCATGCCGATGGGCCCGGCCCCCACGATGACGATGCGTTCGGGCAGCTCCTGTTGCACGATGGCCTGGCGGTAGGTGATGATGCGTTCCCCGTCCGCCTGGACGCCGGGCAACAGGGCCGGGCTCGCGCCCGTGGCCAGGATGATATGCGCTGCGGAGATGGACTTGCCCCCCACATCCAGCGTATGCGGGCCGGTGAGCTGACCAAAACCGTCGATGACCTCGATTTTGTTCTTGCGCATGAGAAAGCCCACGCCCTTGACCAGACGCTTGGACACCTGGCGGCTGCGCTTCACCGCCACCTTATAATCGAACTCCAGGCCCGTCACCTTGAATCCGAACTCCTTGCCCCGGCTGAACAGGTGCACGATATCCGCATTGCGGATCAGAGATTTGGTGGGAATGCAGCCCCAATTGAGGCAAATGCCGCCCAGATGCTCTTTCTCGACCAGGGCGGTCTTCAGGCCCAGTTGGGACGCGCGGATGGCTGCGACATAGCCGCCGGGCCCCCCGCCCAAAACTACGACGTCGTAGTCGAATTGATTACTCATGGATTGTGTTCTCCGTATCGTTGAAGGGAAAGCGAGTGTCGAAGCGCTCTCCATTATACCACGACCTCTTCCAAACGCGGCAGACGCCTTGCCATTGGGTGCGTCCCAAATTATTGGCAGACATTTGCCGAGTAAACTCGGGCTCTTTAGGCGCTTCGCGCCGGTGGTCGCCCTTCGGCGACCATTTGTTGGCATGATTTTGGACGGCGTAGGCCGTCCACTGGCCGCAGGCCTGAAGAGTTCGACTTCAGTCGGCTGGATGACGCCAAATTTCTGGGACGCACCCTTGCCATTCGTGGGGAATCATACTAAACTGAATCGAAACCAACATGGACTTTGCCTGTATAAAATCCGTCACTGATGACTGATCACTGATTACTGGACGCCCCTCCCATGATCCTCGTTTCCCGCGACGCCCGCGAACGCTATCACTTCGACGACGACCTCTTCTCCTACGACGGCGTGGCCGTCATCGCCGACTACGGCGCCGCGCAGCGCTTCGCCCACCGCATGAACCAGGCCCGCCGCGCAGACGAGCCCGCCGCCCGCGCCTCCGATATCTACGCCCTCAGTCTCCTGGGCGAGATCATGCGCCTCCTCATCCAACGCTATCGCCGGCAGGCGGACCCCGCCCTCTTCCAGCGGGCCCTGGCCGACCTGCGCGCCCGCCTCGGCGACGACGCGCTGGAAGCCGCGCTGCGCGCCTTTCTCCAACACTTCCCCCCTCAGGCCGTCTATCGGGGCGAGATGAGCGTGGAACAGTGGCTGGAAGGGTGGAGCGACGGGCTTTCGCATCGGGAAACTGCGCTGGAGGAACTCATCCTCCTCTGGATCGCCAACCAGAACCCCGCGGCCTCCCCCTACCGCGACCTCTTCGACGACGCCCCTCTCGCCCGATCCACCGCCTACCTGCCCGTCCTCCAGGGCCTGCGCGGCTTCTTCGACCAGCAGCCCGGCTTCGCCCATACCGGCAAAAGCCTGATCGACGTGTTGTTGGAACCCATCCTCGCCTCTCCCGACTCCCTGGAAGGCCAGCTCCGCTACATCCGGGAGCACTGGGCGCCCTGGCTGGGCGATCTGTCCCTGAAACTGCTCCTCGGCCTCGACTTCATCGCCGAAGAAACCCGGCCGCGGGCCTTCGGCCCGCCCGGGCCCACCCCGCCCCCCGACCTGAGCTGGCTGGAAGAGGAGCCCGAAAACTATACCCCCGACACCGACTGGATGCCCCGGGTCGTCCTTCTGGCCAAAAACACCTACGTCTGGCTGTGGCAGCTCTCCCGCCAGTATGGCCGCCCCATCACCCGCCTGGACCAGATCCCCGATGAGGAGCTGGATGCGCTGGCCGACCGCGGCATTACGGGCCTATGGCTCATCGGCCTGTGGAAACGCAGCCGCGCCTCCCAGCGCATCAAACAGATGATGGGCAATCCCGAGGCCGTCGCCTCCGCCTACGCCATCGACGACTACATCATCGCTGACGACTTCGGGGGCGAGGCCGCGCTGGCCGACTTGCGGGAACGGGCGTGGCGGCGGGGCATCCGCCTGGCCTCCGACATGGTCCCCAACCACATGGCCATCGACTCCCGATGGGTCATCGAACACCCCGACCGTTTCCTCAGCCTGCCCCACAGCCCCTTCCCCAACTACACCTTCCACGGGCCCGACCTCTGCGACGACCCCCGCGTCGGCGTCTTCCTGGAAGACCACTACTACGACCACAGCGACGCCGCGGTCGTCTTCAAGCGGGTGGACTACGCCACGGGCGAGGAGCGCTACATCTACCACGGCAACGACGGCACCTCCATGCCCTGGAACGACACGGCCCAGCTCGACTACCTCAACCCCGACACCCGCGAGGCCGTCATCCAGACCATCCTCCACGTCGCCCGCCAATTCCCCATCATCCGCTTCGACGCGGCCATGACCCTGGCCAAACGCCACATTCAGCGCCTGTGGTGGCCCGAACCGGGCCAGGGCGGCGCCATCCCCTCCCGCGCCGCCTTCGCCATGACCCGCGAGGAATTCAACCGCCGCATGCCCAAGGAATTCTGGCGGGAAGTGGTGGATCGCATTGCGGCCGAAGCCCCCGACACCCTGCTCCTGGCCGAAGCCTTCTGGCTCATGGAAGGCTACTTCGTGCGCACCTTGGGGATGCACCGCGTCTACAACAGCGCCTTCATGCACATGATGCGGGATGAGGACAACGCCAAATACCGGGGCCAGATCAAAGAAACCCTGGCCTTCGATCCCGAAATCCTCAAACGCTACGTCAACTTCATGACCAACCCCGACGAAGAGCCCGCGGCGCTGCAATTCGGCAAGGGCGACAAATACTTCGGCGTGTTCACCGTCATGGCCACCGTGCCCGGCCTGCCCATGATCGGCCACGGTCAATTCGAGGGGTTCGAAGAGAAGTACGGGATGGAGTACCATCGGGCCTATTGGGACGAGCAGCCCGACCTGGCGCTGTTGCAGCGCCATCAGCGGGAGATCGTCCCCCTGCTCAAACGCCGCTATCTCTTCGCGGACGTGGCCAACTTCCGTCTCTACGACTTCGAGACCGACGCCGGGGTAAACGAAGACGTGCTGGCCTACTCCAACCGCGTGGGCGACCAACGGGCGCTGATCCTCTATCACAACAAATTTGCAGACGCCCGCGGTCATCTTCGCCTCTCCGTTCCCTTCAAAGGCCCGGACAAGACCCTACGCCAGGAAACCCTCGCCCAGGGCCTGGCCCTGCCCGACGACCCCGCCGCGTTCATCATCTTCCGCGAGCTGATCTCGGGCCTGGAATACATCCACAGCGCGGCGCAACTGACCCGCGAAGGCTTTTACGCCGAACTGCACGCCTATGAGCGCCGGGTTTATCTCGACTGGCGCATCGTCTTCGACAGCGACGGGCGCTACGCCCAACTCGCAGCCGAACTCCATGGCCGCGGCGTCCCCAGCATCGACGCCTATCTGCGCCGCCGGGCCTTGCGCCCGCTGCACGACGCGTTCCGCGCCATCTTCTCCCCCGACCTCCTGCGCCAGATCCTGGCCCAACGTAGCGACCAGACGCCCCTGGCCCCCGCGGCCGAACGGGCGTGGGACGAGGACTACCTGGCCCGGCTGACGACCTTCTTCGACCTGGCGCAGCGCTTCGCCCAACCCGCGGCCGAACCGGACGACGACCTGGACGAAGACATCCTCCTCCGACGCCTGGAGCGTATCCAGGATCAGGATCCAGACGACCATCCGACCGCGCGACCGCCCGACCGCGCGACCGCCCGACTGCACGACCGCGCGACTGCGCGACTGCACGACCGCGCGACTGCACGACTGCGCGACCGCGCGACTGCGCGACCGCCCGACCTCGCCCTCCAGACTCTGGTGGAGCTGCGGGCCGCATTGCGTCTGCCCCACATCGCCCGCCACTTCCCCTGGCCTCGCTCCCGAAAATACCGGGATGCAGTGGCCTATCTGCTAGACGGACTGCAAGCCGATGATGAGGGCGTGTGGCTGGCGCTCATCGGCTACGCCCTGCTCCATTCCCTGGGCGAACTGACTCCGACCGATGAGCCCGCGGCCCGGGCCCGGGCCTTCTACCGCGACTGGATGCTGGATCAAGAGCTTCGCGTCGTCTTACAGGACATGGGCCTCTCCCCCCACCGCGCGGACCAACTCGCCGCGTTGGTGGGCGCGCTCATCGGCTGGCAGAACTGGCATCTCGATAGCGAGATCATGGCCCGGCCCTACTCCGCTCGTCCCCGACGCTTGCTCGAAGGCCTGCTCGCGGATGAGGACGTGCGCCGCTTCCTGGGCGTCAACCTCTACCAGGGCGTCGAGTGGTACAACAAAGAGGCCATGGAAGCTCTGCTCCACGGCCTGTTCACCATCGCCGCGCTGGAACTGATCACCGCGCCCGCGGACGACCGCCAGGTGGCCCGCACCCTGGTGCAATGCTACGACATCATCCGCATCCTCACCGCCGCCCACAACCTCTCCGGCTACCGTGTGGATAAATTATTGGAGCTGGTCTAATGCACATATCGTAACGATCCAGGCATCCCCCCCATTAAAATCATAATGGCGCGAGGAAAAAATGAAAATGGTAAGTGACAGGTTGCCAGTAGTAGCGGGTTGCCAGTCATGATCGCTCGACCTTATACCTTGATTTGACGTGACGCCTCGGTCCTCAGCCCTGTAGCAGCGCTGTGACCAGTTCCCACAAATTTGCCACGATGAAGTCGGGCGGGGGTTGCAAACGCTCCGCGTCCGCGCGGCCTGATGCACCCGTCAGCGTCACCGCCGTCCACATGCCAGCCTGCTGGCCCATGCGGATATCCGTCTCCAGACGGTCGCCCACCATGAGACAGCGTTCGGGCGGCAGGCCCAGCCGCTCCAGCGCCACTTCCACGATGATGGGCGAGGGTTTGCCCGCCAACGCTTCCACCTTTCGCCCGGTGATGTGTTTCAGAGCAGCGATGGTAGCCCCGGCGTCGGGGATGAACCCGCCGGGCATGGGGCAGGCTTTATCGGCGTTGGTAGCGTAGAAATGAGCGCCTCTCATCAGGGCCTGGTAAGCAATATTGAGCTTGCGATAGTCCAGAGTGCGGTCAAAGGCGACGACCACGCCATCTACGCCCGAGATATCCATCACCTCCCGGGCGTCGCCCGGCAGATCGCTGATGACATCCAACCCCTGATTGCGCATTTCCGCGAGCAGAGGCGGCTCGCCGATGACGAACAGGCGTTGGTCCGGCGCAGTGCGAGCCAGATGCCGGGCCAGCACATAGCCCGAGGTGATGACGTCGTCGGGCTCGGCGGGGATGCCCAAACGGACAAGCTTGGCCGCATAATTCTCGCGTGGGTAAAGAGGCTTATTGCTGACAAAGAGAATACGCTTACCCGCAGTCCGCAGCGCGGCAATGGCCTTAGGGGCGGCGGGCAACGCGGCCTCGCCTAAATACACCGTGCCATCCAGGTCGAGGATGACGCCCTGGATATCGGCGGGCGTGAGGTTATTTTTCCTCATAAAAAGACATTCCTTCGATGAGGCTGCGCTGCATGATGATGAGCAGAATCAATGGCGGTAGCGTAGCGATGAGCGCTCCAGCCATGACGATATGCCAATCCACCGCGGCGTCTGTATCCACCAACTGCTTCAGACCGATTTGCACCACCCTGGTGCGGTCTGCGTTGGCGATGATCAACGGCCACAGATATTGATTCCACATATAGATGAACTCGATGAGGAATAGGGCGGCCATGTTAGTCTTGGAAAGAGGAATAACGATGGACCAAAAAAATTGCAGCGGACCAGCACCGTCGATGCGGGCAGCATCGGCTAGGCTGGGCGGGATGGTGCGATAGAGCTGGCGGAAGAGCAGCACGCCCGTGGCGCTGGCGAAGAAGGGGATAGTCAGGCCCTTGAAGGTGTTGATCCAGTTAAACTGATCAATAAGCTCGAAGGTGGGGACGATGCGTACGGGCAGGGGCAACATGTGAGTGATAAGGATAGTGATGAAGAAAAACGCCTTGCCCTTGAAGTTGAAATAGACGAACGCAAACGCGGCAGTGACGCTAAGGATAATCTTGCCGATGGCCACGCTGATCGCAACCACGCAGGTGTTGAACAATAGCCGTCCCAGATTGATACGATCCCACGCCGTATGGATGTTTTCGAAGAATGAGGAGCCGGGTAAAAATCGGGGTGGGAACTGATAGTACTGGGCGGGCGTCTGCGTGGCGATGAGAAATGCGTAAATCATCGGGAAAAGGAGGATGATCATCACGGACAGCATCGCCAGATGGGAGAAGGCTGGGGTGAGTATCCTGTTCCTCACCCTATCCCAATTCCACGATGGTTGATGCTCTTGGGGAGAGGTCTGGATTTGTACGCTCATTGATAATGCACCCTCGAGCCGGCGTAGCGGAATTGGAGAATGGTCAACGTAGCGACCATGATCAGTAGGATAATGGATTGGGCTGAGGCGTAGCCTGTATTCATGCCCTCGAAACCATCTCGGTAGAGCTTGTAGACCATGATGTCGGTGGCCCGGCCCGGGCCCCCTTCGGTGGTGATATGCACCAGACCGAAGACCTGAAAGAAGGCGTAGAGAGTGTTCATGATGAACAGGAAGAAGGTGGTGGGCGAAAGCATGGGAAAGGTGATCTTCCAGAATCGTCGCCAGGCTCCAGCGCCATCGATAGCAGCAGCTTCCAGCAGTTCCACAGGCAGGCTTTGCAGGCCCGCCAGGAAGAAGATGATGTTGTACCCTAGCATCTTCCAGGCTGCGGCCACCGAGATGAAAAATAGCGCCTGCTGTCCGTTGGTCTGATAGTTGAAGTGAACGCCGAACAGGGTTTTGAGCAGGTGGGAAGTCAGACCGATGTTCGGGTCCATCATCTGCGCCCAGATGAGCCCGGCGATGGCGGGCGAGAGCGCATAGGGCCAGATGAGCAGGGTGCGATAGGCTCCGAATCCCCGCAATCGCTGATTCGCAACCACGGCTACGCCCATGCTCACCGCCAGCCCCAAAGCCACCACAAAGATAGCGAATTTGAAGCTGGTGACAATGGAATTTAGATAACCGGGATCATGAAAAAGCCGGATGAAATTTTGCAGCCCAATGAAAATCTTCTTGTTGCCCAGGGGGCTGACCCGATAAAAGCTGAGATAAAGGCTTTGAATGGAGGGGATGACAAAAAAGATGAAGACAATGATAACGCTGGGGGCCAGCAGCAGATAGGGCAGCGTCTTGTTGGGAAAACGTGTCTGCATAAACGTAAATCCTGGATCGAAGATGGCGTCGCGTGGGTTTGTCAAAATGACCACAAGCCAGCGTCGGGTGAGTTTGCAACGGGCGTGATGCGTAATCCGTGAGGTCGTTACGCATTAGGGGCTTGGATTCCCGCGCCGTCTTTGCCGCGAGGTAATTTCATCGGTGACGAAAGAAAGCGGACGACGCCCGCAAGCGCCGCCCGCATTATCAAACGAACGGTTTACTTGCCGTGAAGCTGAGCGTAATCAGCCAAAAGCTGGTTGGATTCAGCCGCGGCGTTGTCCAAGGTCTTGCCCACGTCCTGTCCGTTGACCACAGCCTCCTCGATGGCCGTGCCCATGACATCGCGTATCTGGACGAAGGGGCCCAGAAGCACGCCCCGGGAGGCGGGGGTGTCGTTGCCGCTGAGAATCTGATTGAATGCGGTGGCGAAGTTGGGCTCCTTCTCGAACCAACCTTCCTCCTTCAGCATCTCATAGGCGGTGTTGCTGGTGGGGAAGTAGCCGGTGCCCTTGTGCCAGATGACCGCGCGTTCGGGCGAGAAGGTGTATTTGAGGAACTCCCAGGCGGCCTCCTGCTGCGCGGGCGTGGCGGTGTCCATCACCCACAGACAGCCGCCGCCGACCACGCTGTTGCCCTTCTCATAATCGCCATCGAAGCGAGGCAGGAACGCGGTGCCCACATTGAAATCCGCCTTCTTCAAAATGCCGCCCAGGCTGGACGTGCTCTGGAAAAGGAAGGGGAACTGCTGGGCCAGGAAGGGATCGTTAGCCTTGTATTTGCGGCCGCCATAGACCAGCACGCCTTCTTTGGCCATGCGTTGCCATTCGCCCAACACCATCTTGCCGAAGTCGCTGTTGACATAGAGCTCGGTGGCCAGGCCCGAACGGCCATTGTCATTGTTGGCGTAAAGCTGATTGTGCCACGCGTACATCTGCTCGAAGATCCAGGCGGGCCAGCCCATGGAGAAGCCGCCCTCCGCTACGCCGGCATCCATGATCTTCTTGCTGTACTCTTCCACCTCAGCCCAAGTCGTGGGCGGCTTTTCAGGGTCCAGCCCCGCTTTCTCGAACATATCCTTGTTGTAGTACAGCATGGCAGTGGAGCTGTTGAAAGGCATGCAGTACAGATTGCCGTCCACCGAATAGTACTTGCGGATGGGCTCCACCACCTCGTTCCAGTCCACTTCCCCCTTGTTCATGGTGTAAACCGGGATGATGGCATCAGAATCGAGCATAGTGCGGGTGCCGACTTCGTACACCTGAACGATGGTGGGGGCTTCTCCCGCCTTGTACGCTGCCAGCGCCTTGGTCAGGGTCTCAGCGTAGCTGCCGGTGTATTCGGCCTCGACCTTGTATTTGGGATATTTCTCATTGAACGTATCCACTAGGTCTTTGACCACCTCACCCCGGCTGCCGCTCATGGCGTTCCAGAACGTGATGGTGACAGGCTCCTCGCTGGCCGCGGGTTCGGCCGGTTTTTCCTCCGCGGGCGCGGCGGTGGCCTCTGCGGGCGCTTCCTGTTTTGGCGTTTCAGTGGCTGGCGGCTGTGCGCAGGCGCTCAGAACGAAGGCCATTGCCAAAACGATTGCCAGAAGAATGAAGATACGGCGGTGATTCATGATAAACTCCTTTGAAATAGTGTAAAGAAGAATATATGGAAGCTTGAAGTGACGGTGGCGAGAGTTCTCTTAGATCGACTCCTCCCTGAAAAAAGTATGGGATTGGCCATGGCGTTGTAACTTCATGGATAGTCCGCCAAAGACGAAAGAATAGACGCTTGTAAGGATGCCTCCTGTATGATAGCATGAAGTGACCGGACGCCAAAAACGATTGTCAGCCGGGCCAATTTAAGTGCGCGTCCAGAAATTAAACTAAACGCATTTTGAAATCAGGTGTTTTCGGCCTCGGCCACCCGGAGCTGAAGCTCCGGGCTACGAAACGACGCCGGGTGAACCCGGCTTCCCGCGGCGCGCGACATGCGCCATAGCCCCATTTATGGGGCGTCGTTTTTAGCCCGCAGGTTCACCTGCGGGCGGCGGCGCGGCCAGAGAATCGCCTTTCATGGATGATCCAATGCAAACCAAAAGCCTTGGTTTCAATTTGCTTTCAGTTCAGCTCCCGTTTTTGTGCTCACCGGTAACTGCTAAGGTAGCCTGGTTCGGCATCGAAAATGCCTTGCCCCGAAGGCTCGAAGGGACGAAGACAATGCAGGTCTGCAAGTTTGCAGGTCGCAAGTGGCAAGTCCTTCTGGCTGCGAGGTTTTTCACCTGCTACTTGCTACCTGCCACCTGCCACTTTTCCTCTTCGCGCCTTCGTGTCATCGTGTCTTCGTGATTTTCGACCTTGCTACGTTCGTAGTTACGCTCACCGACTCAAGTCGTGCGCTTCAGGCCTGCGGCCAGCCCCCCTCTTCATCTCCCCCGCAAGCGGGGAAGAACAGCGGAAGGGGATCAGATGACGGCCTCCGCCGTCCAAAACGACAACAAACAAAAGGGTCGCCGCAGGACGACCTCCGGCGCGAAGCGCCTAAAAAGCCCGAGTTATGAACGTTTACAAAATAATCTGGCGATAGGATGAAGCCTATGACCTATTTAATTTGTAAAACTCTATCACTCGGCCAGTGTTGCGGCGAAAAAGGGAAGTAATTTTCAAACGCTCACTAAGCGGTAAGAATGGCAATGCGAGCAAGCGTCAACCTCGGACTTCCCAGCATTCATCTATGATACGAAGCATCTGCGCTATGAACATTCCACTTTTTCTCCGGCTCACCGACGCATGATCCATTACCTCGACTTCACCGAAGACATCACGCCCGAACAGCTTCAGGGCTTCTTTCAGGGCTGGCCCAATCCACCCTCGCCTGAAACCCACCTGCGCATCCTGCAAAACAGCGACGAGGTCGTGCTGGCCTGGGACGAGGACGCGGGCCGGGTGGTTGGCTTCATCACCGCCATCACCGACGGCGTCCTCGCCGCCTACATCCCACTGCTGGAAGTCCTGCCCGCCTACCAGGGCCAGGGCGTCGGCAGCGAGCTCATGCGCCGCATGTTGGCCCGCCTGGAAGCTTACTACATGGTCGATCTGCTGTGCGACGCGGACTTGCAACCCTTCTACGCCCGCTTTGGCATGACGCCCGCGACGGGCATGATCATCCGTCGCTATGACCGCCAATCCGGGCGCCAAATCCGATCCACCAGTCCGGGCTAAAACCTCATTGTTAAGGCGCTAATCCGGCCCTCTTTCATTTCCCAAGGAGGCGTTTCTCATGCGCAAGGCATTCCTCTGGCCCATACTCATCTTCACGACCATTGTCCTGGCCGCATGCGGCGTCCCGCCAGAACTTGCTTCCACGGGCGCCACCGCCCCAACCACGGTCGTTTTAACCTCCACGCCCACCATCCCGCCCTCACCCTCGCCCGAGCCGACGGCGACGCCCACCCCCGAAC